>JAGBSU010000161.1 GCA_017631705.1 Clostridia bacterium
AATATCGCTACCGTATTTTTCTTTACCAGCTTTAAGCATTTTTTTGTAAATAAACCAATTGACACTAACACCCGCAATGCCTAAAACACCAATTACAATACCAAGTGCAGTAAGAAGTGTTGTGCCACCGATTACTTGCATAGCAAGGCACATACCTGTTCCGAACACCAATGCTGAAACAATTCCAAAGGCAAGGGAAAAGATTTTTGCAGGTTCTTTTGCTTTCCGGTCTAATTTTTTGAGCGCCATCACTTTTGATGTGGTTTTAACGGAATACTCGTTTGCGATAGCCTCTGCATAAATTTTGTCTGTGTTCATTTTATAATCTCCTTTTCGTTTGTTGTAAGTTCATTATAAGCAGTTTTATGAGCCAACTGAACAACACAAAAAGCGAAAAGTGTTGGAATTATTATTTGTTTTAATATATCTACAAATTGGGATTTGTCATTGTGATATAACGGAACAAATTGCTAAAAAGCAAAAACTACTTAACTGTTGTTAAGGCATATACCTTTATTTTTCATTTCTTCAATCAGTTTTGTGGCACGCTCTGCCAAATATTCATGAGAAATGGAACCTAATTTTTTATACCATAACAATTCGGAGTAAAGCGCGTATATTTCGAGTTTCACATCACAATATTTTGATACTTTTACTTTGCTTTTATAAAGTTCATACAGATGCAAATCCTTGCCATAACCCACTGTAAGCGCAAAAAGCTCGTATTCAGGGTCAGCCCACATTACATTGAAAGGGTCTACAACGGAAAGAAGCTCCATGGAATTTTTATCGACAATAAAGTTAGGCATCCAATAATCGCCATGTATAAGGGTGGGTAGAGGCGTTTCTTCAGAAAAAAACTTATCAAAATTAGCATAGGAAATTTCAACAGCCGACATAACGATATCATCCAGCTGATGTGCTGAATGTTTAGATGTTGCAAAAGCATAAATTTCATTGGCAAATTTTTTGTAGTAATCTTGCCAAGTGTCATACACAGCGTTGTTATACGGACCAAACTTATCGTTATGTGCCTGCTGAATCAACAAGAGGTTGTTAATTATACTTTCGGCAAGACGTTCTTGGTTTGGCAGCTTTTTAATAGCTTCATCATCTCCGCTTGTTCCGTTTATAAATTCCATTGCTATAACAGCGATGCTGTGTGCCTTATCAAAAAAATACACTTTTGGAATTTTGCTAAGTGTTCGCTCTTTAAGAAAAGCAAGCATTTCATATTCTTGAAGCATAAGTTCGGGGTGTTCGCTGATTTTAATTGCGATTGTCTTTGGGTTGCCGTCGCAGTTAACACGATAGACAGAGCCGCTTGCTCCCTTTCCAATATGAGAAATTGATACAACAGACACACCAAGATTTTTATGTATTATTTTTTTGATTATCTCAAACGAATTATTATCAAAAAACATTTTGCTTCCTCAACTTTATTTTAATATCTTAGGCTAAATTAAATTCTGATTTATTGTTTTTAATATATCATAAAGTCATAAAGAATACAATTTTTAATTTGGGTTAGAGTGTGCGAATGGCAAAGGGTTTAATAAAAAAACAAGAAAATCCGTAAAACTGCATATACTATTTCCACGTTGTTAAAGAATAGGAGAATGGATATGCGAGCAAGCGGCATATTATTGCCAATTTTCTCATTGCCGTCGCCGTATGGAATCGGCAACTTGGGAAAAGAGGCATTTTCGTTTGTAGATTTTTTGAAGAAGGCGGGACAACGGTATTGGCAAATCTTACCGCTCAACCCGACGAATTTTGGAGATTCGCCGTATCAATCATTTTCGTCGTCGGCGGGGAACCCGTATTTTATTGACTTGGACACCTTGTGTCAAGAAGGATTATTAAAAGCGGAGGAATATGTGACGGTGAATTTTGGTGATGGCGAGGAAGTGAATTACGAGAAATTGTATCAGCATCGCTTGGCGGTTTTGCGTAAGGCGTTTGCCCGATTTGATAAAGCCGACCAGGAATATAATCGGTTTTGCCGCGAAGAAACCGATTGGTTAGAAGAGTATGTGCTGTTTATGGCGCTCAAAGAAGCAAATAGCGGGAAAAGTTGGCGCGAATGGCCAAAGCCGCTTATGTTTCGGCAGGCAAATGTTTTGGCAGATATGCGGCAGCAGTTGGCGGATACGATGGAGTTTTATCGGTTTTTACAATTTCTGTTTTATCGGCAATGGTTTCATTTGAAAGCGTATGCTAACGAGCAAGGTGTGCGTATTATTGGAGATATGCCGATTTACGTGGCAGACGACAGTGTCGATGTTTGGGCAAACACGCAGTTGTTTGATTTGGACGAACAGTTGGTGTCGCGTGTGGTGGCGGGATGTCCGCCGGATGCGTTTTGCCCCGATGGGCAGTTGTGGGGTATGCCGGTTTACGATTGGCAATACATGAGGGAGGAAACCGAGCCGTACCAATGGTGGCGGCAACGTGTTAAGCGCGCATTGCAAATATACGATGTAGTACGTATTGATCATTTTCGCGGATTGGAATCGTTTTTTTGCATTCCATACGGGGCTGAAACGGCAAAAACCGGTGTGTGGCGCAAAGGGCCGGGGATGGAGTTGATTCGACATCTCAAAACTGACCACGGTGGAAAATTACCGATTATTGCCGAAGATTTGGGGTTCATGACACAAGCGGTGCGAGAACTGTTGGCAGAGTCGGGGTTCCCTGGCATGAAGATATTGCAATTTGCGTTTGACACGCATGAAGAAAGTGAATATTTGTTGCACAACCACACGCGCAATTGTGTGGTGTATACCGGCACGCACGACAACGACACGGTGTTGGGGTGGGTGGCAACCGCATCGACCGGGGAAGTGGCTTACGCCAAGCAATATTTGGGTGTTGACAAAACCGAAGAGTTGCCGTGGGCAATGATACGAGCGGCAATGATGTCCACGGCTGATCTGGCTATTGTACCGTTGGCAGATTGCCTGGAACTTGGCAGCGAGGCACGGATCAACACCCCATCCACGTTGGGAAACAACTGGCGGTGGCGAATAGGTGCCGAAGATATCAGCGACAAGCTTGCCGCCGCGTTGCGGCGAATGACCGCACTGTACAGTCGCTTGGGATAGCAAATGCCCCCTTGTCTTGTAAGACGAGGGGGCATTTCGTAATAGATGGTTTGTTAAATGGTTTCAACTTTAATGAGATTGGTATTGCCGGAAGAACCGTTAGTCACACCGCCGGTGATAACAATGCGGTCGCCTTTGCTAAGGTTCATGGTGGTTTTTGCCATCTTTTGTGCGGTGTAGAAAAGAACGTCCAACGAGTTGAACAGTTCGCTCATAGCCGGTGTGACTGCCCAAGAAAGCGCCAATTTGCGCCACGTGCGTTCATCGGTTGTGACACCCAAAATGTCAATAGGACAACGGAAACGTGAAACCATACGTGCGGTCAAGCCTGACAGCGAACATACCGCAATAGCCTTGGCTTCAATGTCAATTGCCATGCCACAAGTGGCATGAGAGATAGCATCCACGGGGTTGGTGATGATAAAGTCGGAATTACGAAAGATTTTTTTATAATCGATGTTTTTTTCGGTTTCCAGCGCAATTTTTGCCATGGTTTCTACCGAGAGAACGGGATATTTACCGGCAGCCGTTTCACCCGAAAGCATAATGGCACTGGTTCCGTCGTACACAGCGTTAGCTACATCGGAAATTTCTGCACGAGTGGGGCGAGGGTTGTGAATCATGGATTCCAACATTTCGGTAGCGGTGATGACGCGTTTTCCGAGCATGCGGCAAGTGGTAATGAGATATTTTTGAATGCCGGGCAGTTCTTCAAAGGGAATCTCTACGCCCATGTCGCCTCTGCCAATCATGATGCCGCTGCATTCCTTGGCAATTTCGTGAATGTTATCGACACCGGAACGGTTTTCGATTTTGGCGATGATGTCAATGTCCTCACCGCCGTTATCTTTAAGAAATTGTTTTACATCTATCAAATCCTGTCGCACGGAAACAAACGAGCAGGCGACAAAATCGACTTCGTTTTCAATACCGAACAACAAATCGTTTTTATCATAGTCGCTGAGATAGACTTGTTTAAGAACTTTTCCGGGAAAACTCATGCTTTTACGGTTGGACACTTCGCCACCGACGACCACACGGCAGATCACATCGGTAGCTGTGGTACTTACCACATCAAAGACAACCAGACCGTTGTTGAGCAAAATACGTTCACCGGGTTTCATTTCGGCAGGAAGCTGTTTGTAGTTGACCGAAACGCGTGTGTTGTCCCCTTCCACTTCTTGTGAGGTAAACACAAATGTGTCGCCATCGTTTAGAAAGACCTTGCCGTTTTGGAAGGTTTTTATCCGATATTCCGGTCCTTTTGTATCCAGCAAAATAGCAATGGGGAGATTGAGTTTTTCCCGAACTTTTTTGATTAAGCGAATATTTTCCAAATGGTCTTCGTGCGTGCCGTGAGAAAAATTCAACCGTGCGACGTTCATGCCTGCCAAACACATGGCGGTTAAAGTTTCCTCATTGTTGCATGAAGGGCCGATGGTACAAACAATTTTAGTTTTACGCATACTATCTCTCCAAAATACAAGGTCATATTTATTATACAACAAGCGGCAACGGTTTGTCCATATAAAAAACCGAATTTAGTCCTTATTTAGACGGTTTTACGGTGTGAGGATTTGATATTTCGGCAGAACGGATATATTATACGGTTTTTTTCAGAGTGATACGCGCACAAAGATACTCTAACAACAAGAACACCCAACTGCCGATAAGACCGATTAAACCAACGGTTGCCCACGGTACATTTTTTAGTCCTTGCAGAAACAAGGTGCCGTCCTCCCATTGCAACGCAGGGAAAACATGGCATACCATGACGACGACGGTGACCAATAACGCGGTTTTGGCAATGGCAGAGAATAGGACGGCAATGCGAGGCGGTGTGTTGCCGACAGCGGATACACGGCTGACGCGATTACCGGACAACGATAGCAGACGGGAAAGATAGACGGCACCGAGCACTAAAATGATAATTTCCGGTATCATGTAGGAGGCGTTATAGGACAGCGAATAGAGAACGGCTTGCGGAGTGGGAACCGATAAGCCTGCCCATACCGTACAGCCGGACACCACATGGCAAAAATAGCGGAGGACGCCGGTGGTAACGGCGGCAAAAGAAAGGGAAGCACCTTGCGAAAGTTTGTCATGGCGGAAGAGGCCACCAAGGCCTAGCACCACAAAGGCAAGCAGATAATCAAACAAGAAAATCATGATACCGGCGAGTGCCGAAGTGGCGTAGGAAAAATTATCTAATCCCAGCAACAACTGAATAATGCCATAAGTGAATGCTGCAAAAGTGCCCCAACGTGTGCCGTGGCGATAGGCGATAACGAGCAACGGCAGCATGCTGAACGCGGTGACGCTGCCGCCATAAGGCATATCAATAATTTTGATAACGCTAAGTACAGCGGCGAACGCCAGCAGAATGGCGGTTTCGGTTAGACGATAAACGGAATCTTTACGAGTCATCATTACAACAGTCCTTTTTAATAAAAATACGCCCCTCTCGAACAAACCGAGAGGGGCGTTACAACTGCAACAGAACCCGCGGAAATTCCGCTGAATCAAACATCCCTCCGTCGGCATTATCCGAATCAGGTGAAGGGTTGAAAGCCAAGCTTTCTCTCAGCCGAAATACATCAGCACCCCTTGTTTAACGTGGTTATACTATATCACATGTGTTTTTGGATGTCAAGCGAGTTTTTCGGCAATAGCATCCAAGAATTCAAGCGAGCCGACTTTGGTTTTGTTTTCCAAGGTGGACAGCGCGTATAAGTCGCCGGTCATGACACCGCTTTCGATGGTATCGATGGTGGCTTTTTCCAATTTATCGGCAAAAGCGACTAAATCGGGTAGGTTATCGAGTTCGCCGCGTTTACGCAAAGCACCCGACCACGCAAAAATGGTAGCAACCGAGTTGGTGGAAGTGGCTTCACCTTTTAAATGTTTGTAATAGTGACGAGTGACGGTGCCGTGGGCGGCTTCGTATTCGTATTTTCCGTCGGGTGAAACGAGTACGCTGGTCATCATCGCAAGCGAGCCGAAGGCGGTGGCGACCATGTCGCTCATGACATCGCCGTCATAGTTTTTGCAGGCCCAAATAAAACCGCCCTCCGAGCGGACAACGCGTGCCACAGCGTCGTCAATCAGCGTGTAGAAATATTCGATACCGGCGGCTTCAAATGCCTCTTTGTATTGGGTTTCGTACAAGTCGGCAAAAATATCCTTGAAGCGATGGTCGTAGGTTTTGGAAATGGTATCTTTGGAAGAGAACCACAAATCTTGTTTGATGGACAAGGCATATTGGAAACAGGCATGGGCAAAAGCGGTGATAGAAGCATCGGTATTGTGCATGCCCATAATCACGCCGGCACCATCAAAATTGTGGATATCTTTTTTCTCGACTTTGCCATCGGGATACGTGACGCAAAGTTCCGCTTTGGCGGCACCATTTACATACAGTTCGGAGTTCTTGTAAACGTCACCGTAGGCATGACGTGCCAAGGTGATGGGTTTCTTCCAAGTGGAAACCACCGGGCGAATACCGTTGACAACGACCGGCGCACGGAACACCGTACCGTCCAATACGGCACGGATGGTACCGTTGGGGCTTTTCCACATTTTTTTGAGTTTATATTCTTCCACGCGTTGAGCGTTGGGGGTGATGGTAGCACACTTGACACCGACACCGTACTTTTTAATTGCCTCGGCGGCTGCGACGGTGACAGCATCGTCGGTTTCGTTACGATAAGGTAACCCTAAATCGTAGTATTCACATTTTAAATCGACAAACGGTAACAACAACTTTTCTTTTATGGCTTGCCATAAAATGCGAGTCATTTCGTCGCCGTCCATTTCCACAAGAGGAGTAGTCATTTGAACCTTTATCATGTTTTTAACATCTTTATTCACAGAATGGTTTTAGTTTATACGA
>JAGBSU010000162.1 GCA_017631705.1 Clostridia bacterium
TAGTGCATGTAGCCGTACAGTTTACCGGTTCTGCCGTTTCCGGTTTGTACCTCATCGGCAATGAGCAAGACATCGTATTGTTCGGCAAGTTCTTTGAGTGCCGCTACAAACGCTGTTTCCAGCGGTAGCACACCGCCTTCGCCGCGAATCACTTCAAACATTACTGCGGCAACCGTATGCTGTTCCAACACCCTTTTTAGGTCCTCTGGAGTGGGCTCACAATGCACAAAACCTTCAGTCAGCGGCAAAAAGTGTTCGTGGAACGAGGTTTGCCCTGTCGCCGCCAGTGTGGTAATGGTTCTGCCGTGAAAACTGTTATTGAGCGTCACAATGGTGGTATATTCCGCCCCTTTGGTATCGGCGGCGTATTTGTGTGCCGTTTTAATAGCACATTCGTTCGCTTCGGCACCGGAATTGGAAAAAAAGACCTTTTTCATGCCGGTGCGCTCGCACAACAGTTTTGCCAGCGTAGCACACGGCGAGGTGTAATATAAGTTGGATGTGTGCTGAAAGGTATGCAACTGTTCGGTAACAGCGTTTACCCATTCCTCGTCGCAAAAACCGAAACTGTTCACGGCGATACCGCTACCCAAATCAATGTATTCTTTACCGGTTTCATCCCACACAAGAGAGCCTTTACCCTTGACAAGATTAAGCGGGAAACGGGCATAGGTGGATGCCACATACGCGGCATCGGTTTCAAATATCGTCACGGTTTATTCCCCCTCAAACATAGTGCCGATACCTTCGTCTGTTAAGGTTTCAATCAACAGGGAATGCGGGATCCGACCGTCAATAATAAAGACTTTTTTGACATCGTCTAAAATGGCATTGGTGCAACATTCCACCTTGGGAATCATCCCGTCGGAAATGACACCGCTTTGAATCAATTCTTTGGTTTCGGCAACCGTAATATGCGAAATTAAAGTAGAAGGATCGTTTTTATCACGCAGAATGCCCTCGGTATCGGTAAGAGAAATTAAACTTTCCGCCTTTAAGGCACCGGCAATCTTTGCCGCCGCTGTATCGGCATTGATATTATACACCGCACCGCTATTATCGCAACCCAAGGTCGACACCACCGGAATATATCCTTTTTCCAGCACATCTAAAATCGGCATAGGGTCAATGTTCGTGATTTTACCGACAAAGCCTAATCGCTCGTCTTTCATTTCGGCTTCAATCATGTGGCCGTCCATACCGGACAAACCGATAGATTTGCCGCCGCAGCATTCGATAAGATTAACCAGACTTTTATTGATTTTACCTGCCAAGACCATTTGCGCTACTTCTACCGTTTCTTTATCGGTGACACGCAAACCGTCGACAAATTGCGTTTGCTTGCCGATTTTGGCAAGTAATTCGGTGATTTCCGGACCGCCGCCGTGTACTAAAACGACTTTAACACCGATAAGATGCAAAAGCACAATGTCACGCACCACGGAATTTTTTAATTTTTCGTTGACCATCGCGTTTCCGCCGTATTTAATGACCACGATTTTGCCGGTATATTGCTTGATATACGGCAAGGCGTTGACCAATATTCTCGCCCGTTCGGCGTTGGTTATTGTCATTTTTATTCCCCTTTAAGCAGAGAAGCCGTATCCGAACCCGATTTTCACAGGCGGATTTCTGCCTCTACTGTGTTAAAATACTCGTAAATCCGAAAGGATTTACTGCGTTTTGTGCCTTGCATAGCCAAAAATCCACTTTGTAAAAATTCTTCGACTTAAAACGAGCAGAATTTCGTGGGGTTTTTGGTGCAGAGGAGTCGACAAGGCTGTCGCCTGACGACGACGATAATCCGAAAAACACCGAAATTTTGCCGTTTTCAGCGTGTTCGGATATGACTTCTCTGCTTATGTCCGATAATCGCCGTTGATTTTGACATAGTCATAGGTCAAGTCACAACCCCACGCGGTGGCGGTTGCCGTACCGCTGTTCAAATTGACGGCAATGGTGATTTCTTTTTCAAGTAATATTTCTTTGGCAAGTTCTTCGGAAAATTCTATGCCGGCACCGTTTTTACACACGGCAATTTGACCTGCCGGTGAAACAAAGGAAACGTCCACGGCGTTTACGTCAACCGTTGCTCCGCTGTATCCAATCGCACACAAGACTCTTCCCCAGTTGGCATCGGCGCCGAACATAGCTGCTTTTGTAAGCGAAGAGCAAATGACCGATTTGGCTACTGTTTTGGCGGTTTTTTCATCAGAAGCGCCGCAAACCGTACATTCGATAAGTTTGGTAGCTCCTTCACCATCACCGGCAATGCCTTTGCACAAATACACGGTGACGGTATTGAGGGCTTGCATAAAAATGGAAAACGCTTCGTTTTCGGTAGTAATTTCTGCGTTGCCTGCCATGCCGTTGGCAAGAATGGTTACCATGTCATTTGTGGAAGTATCCCCATCGACACTTACCATGTTAAAGGTGCTTTGAATATCGGTGGACAGTGCTTTTTGTAACAACTGACTGCTAATCGCACAGTCGGTGGTAATGAAAACGAGCATCGTCGCCATATTCGGGTGAATCATACCCGAACCTTTGGCAATACCGCCGATTTTACATTCCACACCGTCGATTTCAAAAGAAACGGCAATTTCTTTTTTGACCGTATCTGTTGTCATGATGCCTTCGGCTGCTGCGTCGCTGTTGTTCCCCAAACCGGCAACCAATGCCGGTATACCGTTTTTAATCGGGGTAATATCCAACGGCTGACCGATAACACCGGTAGAAGCAACTACCACATCGTTTGCCGAAATTTGCAATGCATCGGCAGTGAGTTTGGACATTTGTTCCGCCACCTCAATGCCGTTGGCATTGCAGGTGTTGGCGTTACCGCTGTTACAAACAACCGCTTGTGCTTTTCCGTCTGCCAAATGCTGTTTGGTGACCGTCAGCGGTGCGCCTTTCACTAAGTTGGTGGTATATACCGCCGCCGCCGAAGCCGGCACTTCACTGACAATGAGCGATAAATCGCGTTTTAATTTATTTTTACGAATACCGCAATGAATACCGTTTGCGGTAAATCCTTTTGCGGCACAAATGCCGCCTTCTATTATTTTCATCATGATAACTCCAAACCGGTCGTCGGCAAAACACCGAGAACCATATTCAAAACTTCTACTGCCGCACCCGACGCACCTTTTCCTAAATTATCGTACCGTGCGGTGAGCAAAATGCGTTCCTCGTTGCCGAAAACCGATAGATGCATACTGTCTTTTCCGCTGAATGCCGCCGCCGACAACAAGCCGTCAGCATCGGCTTCCTCTGTATAACGCACAATGTCGCCGGTGTAGTGACGGCGATACAGCGTTTTAATGTCGTCTATGGTGATACCCTCTGCCAATTTCGAGGCAAACAGCGGAACCGTTACTTCCATACCGCTGTAAAAGTTTGAAACAATCGGGCAAAACAGCGGTGCATATTCCAAACCGCAAACCGCTTTCATTTCCGGTAAATGCTTATGCGTTTGGGATAACGCATATTGTCGCGGTGCTGTCAGCAACGCGTTGTCGCTTGCCTCGTATTCGGCAATCATCTTTTTTCCGCCGCCGCTGTACCCCGTGAGTGAGTGGCAAGTTAATTGTGCCGTTTTTGGCAAATAGCCGCTTTCGATAAGCGGATAAACCAGCGCAATAAAACCGCTGGCATGGCACCCCGGCACAGCAATGCGCTTGGAAGCACGCACCATGCTTTCGTGGGATGCTGACAGTTCGGGAAAGCCGTACGCCCACTGCGGATTCGTGCGGTGGGCGGTTGAGGTGTCGATAATAATTGTTTGGGGATTGGTTGTCATGGCAACCGATTCCCTTGCCGCATCATCCGGCAAACACAAAAAGGCAATGTCTGCCGCATTGAGCATGGCTTTTCGACTTTCGGGATTTTTGCGTTGTTCATCGGAAAGCGTTAATAATTCAATATCCGTTCTGTCGGCTAACCGTTCATAAATCCGCAGACCCGTGGTGCCGGCTTTGCCGTCGATAAACACTTTTTTCATACTGTAAACTCCGTAATATAAGATAACTGTTGTTCTACCGAAGCAAGACCTGTACCACCGGCAGAAATGCGGCTTTCTACACAGGTGTGCAGGTTGATTGCCTCGTACAAATCCTCTTCAAAAGATTCGTGGAAGGTTTGGTATTCTTCCAAGGAAAGGTCCTCGAGGACCTTATTGTTTTGCACGCAATGGCCTACAATTTGACCGACCACTTTGTATGCCGCACGGAACGGAATACCTTTTTTGGTGAGGTAGTCGGCAAGGTCGGTGGCGTTGATAAAGCCTTTTTGTGCCGCTTGTAACATGTTTTCGGGCAAGGCTTTCATGGTATGAATCATGGGAGTAAATACCGTAAGGCATTGTTTGACGGTATCAATGGCATCGAAGATGGATTCTTTATCCTCTTGCATATCTTTGTTATAGGCAAGCGGCAAGCCTTTGAGCACCGTGAGCATCGCCATTAAATCGCCATAGACTCTACCGGTTTTGCCACGAACCAATTCGGCAATATCGGGGTTTTTCTTTTGTGGCATGATGCTCGAACCCGTGGTGTAGGAATCGTCTAATTCGACAAATTTGAATTCCCAACTTGACCACAAAATTACTTCCTCGGAAAAACGGGACAAATGCATCATGAGCGTGGCAAACGCCGACAATAGTTCCACACAAAAATCACGGTCGGAAACACCGTCAATGCTATTGAGGGTAATGCCGTCAAAGCCCAATGCCTTGGCTTCCGATTCGCGGTCGGTGTTATAGGTAGTACCAGCCAAAGCACAACTGCCGAGCGGCGAAAGATTCATACGTTTTACCGCATCCCCAATACGGGTAATATCCCGTGTGAACATCATGGCGTAAGCAAGCAGATGGTGGGCAAAGGTAATGGGTTGTGCCCGTTGCAGGTGGGTGTATCCCGGCATAATGGTTGTTTTATGCTGGGATGCCTGATGCACAATACTGCCGAGCAATTCTTTGATGAGAAAGACAATTTCTGCCGCTTCATCACGCAAATACAAACGGATATCCACCGCCACTTGGTCGTTACGACTGCGTGCAGTGTGCAGTTTCTTACCGACATCGCCAATGCGTTTGGTAAGTTCCGCTTCCACGAACATGTGAATATCTTCCGCTTGTTCATCAATGGCCAAATTGCCGTTTTGTAAATCATCTAAAATATTGCCGAGTTCGGCAATGATGAGTCCGGCATCGGCAGAGCCGATAATGCCCTGCCGTGCCAGCATAGCGGCATGTGCCACCGAGCCTTGAATGTCTTGCTTGTACATACGGCTATCGATGTGAATGGAAGAATTGAAATCGTCTGCTTGTTTATCTAAGGCTTTGGAAAACCGCCCTGCCCACATTTTATCCATGCTGTAAAATCCTTACTTTTTGTTGTTTTTAGCGTTGACTTGTGCTTGCACCGAAATCGGGAAACCGAAGAGGTTGATGAAACCGGCACTGTCTTTTTGGTCGTATACGTTGTCTTCACCGAAGGTGGCGATTTCTTCGCTATAAAGCGACCAGTCGCTCCATGCGCCTGCTTTAATCATGTTGCCTTTGTAAAGTTTGATTCTGACTTTACCGGTGACATGTTCTTGGGTTTTCGTAACAAACGCCGACAACGCTTCACGCAAGGGCGTGTACCATTGACCGTTGTAGAGCAAATCGGCAAAGGTGATGGCAAGTTCTTGCTTTTTGTGCATCGTCATCTTATCGAGGCACAAAGTTTCCAAATAGTTATGAGCGAAGTACAAAATCTCACCGCCGGGAGTTTCGTACACGCCACGGCATTTCATGCCGACCAAACGGTTTTCGACGATATCCAACAAGCCGATGCCGTTAGCACCGCCGAGTTCGTTGAGTTTGAGAATGATTTCTTTGGCGCTCATTTTGGTATCGTTGAGGGCAACCGGCACACCTTGTTCAAAGTCTAACGTGACATAGGTGGGCACATCGGGTGCTTTAAGCGGTGAAACGCCCATTTCTAAGAAACCTTCTTTTTCGTAGAGAGGTTCGTTGCCGGTGTCTTCCAAATCCAAACCCTCGTGCGACAAGTGCCACAAGTTTTTATCTTTGGAATAGTTGGTTTCGCGGTTGATTTTGAGCGGCACGTTGTGTGCTTCGGCATATTCAATTTCTTCTTCTCTGGATTTGATATCCCATTCACGCCACGGAGCAATGATTTTCATGCCGGGAGCGAAAGCTTTGATAGCCAGTTCGAAACGAACTTGGTCGTTACCTTTACCGGTACAGCCGTGGCAGATAGCATCGGCACCCTCGGCGATGGCAATTTCTGCCAAGCGTTTACCGATAATCGGCCGTGCAAGCGAAGTGCCGAGCAAATATTCTTCGTACTTAGCACCGGCTTGCATGGTGGGGATAATCATATCGTTGACAAATTCCTCGGTCAAATCCTCTACATACAATTTGGAAGCGCCGGTTTTGATAGCCTTTTCTTCCAAGCCTTCCAATTCGTCCGCTTGACCGACATTACCGGACACCGCAATAATTTCGGGATTGCCGTAATTTTCTTTTAACCACGGGATGATTATGGAAGTATCCAAACCTCCGGAATACGCTAATACCACTTTCTTGATTTGTTGTTTATCCATGTTATGTTGCCTCCTATATTCTCCCGTTTGAACGGGGTTGTTATTTCATGTGTTGTATTATAGCACAACCTGTATTCTTATGCAATACTTTTTGAAAAAATATTCAATGTCGTTTTGCTGAATTTGGCATAGAAGTCCCCGAATTATTTGTTTAATTCGCACAAGATACCGCTGTTTTTTGAGCTTTCACCCTTGTTGTGATGTATATTTATTCGCTATATTCATTGCTTTATGCAAAAAAGGAGTTGTGAAAAAGCATAACTCTTTCACAACTCCGTTTTATCAGCGTTGTACATACTTCAGCGGGTCCACCAACACCCCGTTTTTAATCACTTCAAAATGCAGATGAGGACCGGTGGAATAACCCGTGTTACCCACCTTAGCAATGTACTGTCCTTGGGCGACACGGTCACCTTTCCCGACAAACAACTGACTGCAATGGGCATACCTTGTTTTGAAACCGTTGCCGTGGTCAATCAGCACATACAAACCATAACTCGGATGGTTAGTCGCTTCAACGACGACACCGCCGTCGGAGGCGATAATCGGTTTTTTGTCGGCACTGCCGTTGGCAATATCAATAGCACCGTGGAACGAGCCCCAGCGTGGAGCAAACGGCGAAGAAATTTGTTTGGTATACGGCAACGGCCACACAAAGATACCGGTAGCCACACCGTCGCCCACCACGGCACTGCCGTCGTATTTTTGAGCGCCGACCAGTTCCACTTGGTTGACCGGTGCTTTGATGTATTCCGTACCGGTAACCACACGGTACTGTTCTTTGCCGTTGACCGAAATGATTTGCGTATAGACGCGTTGGGTACCGTTTTTACCTTTCACTTTGGTAACGTGGTAGCCGAGCGGTAGATTTTCAGTTTCTTGAACAATCGTCTTATACGGTGCTTTTTCCACCGTCACGACCGTGCGAATGGTTTTGAGTGTCAGTGCCCCCGTATAGGTTTTCATGAAGTCTTCCGTTGCAAAAGCTGAAGAAGGATACAAGCCGTTTACCACCGATACTTGGGATAAGAAATCAATCGTTTCTCCCTCCCCTATCGGTTGAGAAGCTAAACGAGCATTCAGCAGTGCATCTATCTTTTCCTTTGACGATAACGCACCGCGAAACACGCCGTCAACATACAATCCGGCACCGTGCTGTATGCGGTCGCCCAATGTTTCCAAAATACGGTTGCTGACTTCTTGTTCGTTTAACAGCGAATCTTTGTTGACGATGGCAACCGTCAGTTGCGGTTTTGCAGAAACTTCGAAAGAATCGTCCGCATTGATAACCGTATTACTCACCAA
>JAGBSU010000163.1 GCA_017631705.1 Clostridia bacterium
CACCCGCTTTCACCAAATCGTTCAATTGGTCATCGGGAAATGCAAAAATATCAGCAGCGGCTTCGGGGTCTTCCATAATTTTGGTTTGCGTATCCTTTTCACCGACTACACCGAACGTGATATTATAATTTTGTTCAGAATGGTCTTTTTTGAAATTTTCCACCATGGTTTGCAACATCGCCTGGTCTTCTTGTGCACCCCATACTTTCAAAGAAACAGCAGTTGTATCGCCGTCTCCTTCATCTCTCGAACAAGCGGAGCTCGCAAACACCATTGCCATGGTTAGTATTAAAGCTGTGCATTTTTTAAAAAATTTCATTGAATTTCCCTCTTTCTGACTTTTGATTATTTGTAGTATGCAACAAACTGATTTTGATTATACAAACAAAAAAACAGCAGTTAGGGCGGCGTTTCATAGGGATTAACCCGGTTTTTGAATGTAAATTCCCTCTGCTATCTTGTCAAAAATCTCGGGATACGCCAGTATCCCTGCATTTTTGACTTCGCGTGCCAAGAAAATTTCCTATCCCAAAACTGCCTATGGCACTTAAAAACAAAATATTTTTGCCATAGACAAGAAAAGAAACCGCAATAACGCTAACGCGTAGTGCGGTTTCTTGCCGTAGTATAGGGTAAAAATAATCGTTTTTAAGCGGATTTATCTCTATGAAACGCCGCCAAAATCACTGCTGTTTTTAAATATCCGATATTCAAATTAAAAAACCACCGTTTACACCGAGTACTTGTCCGGTGATAAAAGAGGCTTGTTCCGATGCCAAAAACAAAAGTGCGTTTGCCACATCAGTCGATGTTCCCAAACGTTGCAACGGTGTTTCCTCTGCAAGTCCTTTCATAGTGTCGGCATCCAAACTGCTACACATGTCGGTGTCAATCACACCGGGAGCCACACAGTTTACCGTAATATTGGAGGGACCGAGTTCTTTTGCCAAAGCTTTGGAAAAACCAATCAAACCCGCTTTCGCCGAAGAGTAAGCCACCTCGCACGAAGCACCGGTAACACCCCACATGGAAGAAACGGTGAGAATCTTACCGCCGCCGTTTTTAAGCATGGCGGGAATAGCGGCTCGACAACAATAATAGGCTCCGTCTAAATGCACACCAAGCATACGGTGCCATTCTTGTGGTGTTGTATCGGTAAGTAAGGCTTGGTTGGCAATTCCTGCATTGTGAATCAGCACATCCAAACGTCCACAACGTTGCAATACCGACTGCATCATTTCCGATACCGCTTGTTCGTTGGCTACGTCGGCACAAACCGCAAACGCATCACCGCCTGCCGCTGTAATTTCTTGTACTAATCGCTCAGCCGATTCGACCGAACGATAATAGTTTATCGCAACTGTGTAACCGTTCGCCGCAAATAATTTTGCCGTAGCGGCACCGATTCCACGAGATGCACCGGTAATTAAAACGGTTTTCATCCGTTATTCACCTTCTCTGCTTACAAGGATAAGGTAATGTCTTTATGCTCGGTCTCTAATAACCGATACGTTACA
>JAGBSU010000164.1 GCA_017631705.1 Clostridia bacterium
GATGGTATAAAACTTAGTTTCCTTGGTGCGTAAATTGACAAGCACAAAACCAACGTTTGATTCGTCGCTGGTAACCGAAGTCATACCGGTATACATATACACATCGTCGTTAAGTGCTAAATAGTTGTAACCATCGGTGGGTTGTAACACACCACGTTGACCGAAGATGGAATTAAAGAAACCGGAACGATATTTTCCGTTATAAATCAGTTGTTGTTCCACCATATAAGAGTCAAACACTTGGTCAATCCAGGTGGGTACTTTATCCAGCGGATAATATTCACTTTCGCCGGTTTGTGCATTCATAAGAACGACACCACTAATATCGCTACCGTTCCAAAGACCGATTTTATAATCGATGACGGATGCTACCCAATAAGGCGTACCGTTGTCATCAATTTCAAAAGAAATATTATCGAAAATCATGGTAGGATATTTAAAGCGAAGGGCGCGGTTAAGGTCGCGCATAAAGTACTCGCTGTCGGCGTATTTGATACCGTTTTTAAGACGAACCAGTTCGGTTTCTTGCGTGGTCATATCTACCGTTATATAGGCAGGGATACCTTGTGAACGGTTATTAAGCCACTTGATAATATCGCCGTACATTAAAGGTGTAACCCTGACAGGCTTACCTTTAAAGTTAATTTGTGTATAGATTTCTTCAATTTCAAACTGCGAAACCAAATCAGCCATTTCACCGAGTTTACGTTGACCCAAGCGGGAAGCCGTATCACGGTCAACTACCGGTATTTGATCCTGACTGATTTCGGCAACGTCGTCAATAAAGTCGCCGTTTTTAATGGTTATCAGTTGGTTATAGGCTTTTGCGTTAAAAATCTCGGCACCTACAATCGAAGCACCAAAGCTTAAGACGACAATAACCAAAACTAATAACAAAGCTAATTTTGTAGGCTTTCCAAGCGAAGTAAGATTTAAACGCTGTTTTCCCGCCACTTTGGTGGTTTTTGTATTGTTGCGTAAAAACTCCATTATTTTAGAAAAAGCGTTTATAACAACGCTTATAATGATAATGAAGGTTACAAAACTCCAAAACGCTTTACTTTGTAAATTGATGGGTGTAAGCCCGAAATAATAATACCCACCTATAACAAGCAAGGTTATAAGCCATTTTAACAGTGCAAAAGGTATGTTTTTTTTCATAACAAACCTCCTATTTGGATTATGCCAACATATTTTTCATGGTGTAGTAGCCATTGGGTTGTTTTGCCAAAAACACAGCGGCATTCAAAGCACCAACAGCAAAAATATCTTTGGAAAGTGCCGTATGCGACAGCGTGATATATTCGTCGTGACCGGCAAAAATCACATCGTGCTCGCCCACAATAGTGCCGCCGCGAATGGAACTGATACCGATGTCGTGCGGGTCGCGTTTTTCACGAACGGATTGTCTGTCATACACATACCGAGGTGTATAGGATAACCCGTCTTTTACCGATTCTGCTAACAACAAAGCGGTGCCGGACGGTGCGTCGATTTTTTGATTGTGATGCTTTTCGATGATTTCAATATCAAACGAATCGCCCAAAATCTCGGCTGCTTTTTTGGCAAGCTCGGTAAGCAGGTTGACACCCAAAGACATGTTTGCCGAAGAAAATAGCGGTGCTTGTTGGGCGGCATTGCGAATGTCTGCTAACTGCTCGTCTGATAAACCGGTAGTGGCAATCACCGCCGGAATATGATTTGTACAAGCATAACGCAACACACCGGACAGGGAAGACGGATGCGAAAAATCAATAATCACATCAATCGGCACGTTGCAATCTTCCGGTTTGGTAAAAACCGGGAAATCCGCGGATTGTTCAGGATTGATATCCAAACCGGCAACGATTTTTAAATCGTCGCGTTTGGCGGCACAAGCGGTAATGGTGCGACCCATTTTTCCGTTACAACCGCAAAGTAAAATGCGTATCATAGTAGTCAACCTTTCGTTATAGTGTGACAAGATTAATACCTTATTATACTAAAGAATACCGACGTAACACATCGGCCATTTTTTGTTTGGCATCGGCACTCATTGGTGCCAGCGGCAAACGACATTCTCCAACGTCAAATCCCATTTGATTCATAGCTTCTTTCACGGAGATGGGGTTCACGTCCATAAACAACGCATTGGCAAGTTCCAGCCATTCGAGTTGAAGGTCCAAACTGCGCTTCCAATCGCCGTTAAACCACGCTTCGCACATATCGTGGGTCTCTTGCGGTAAAACGTTGGAAAGCACGGAAATGACACCTTTACCGCCAAGCGAGAGGATGGGGACAATTTGGTCGTCGTTACCGGAATACAGCGTGATATCACACAAAGCGGCAATCTGCGCTGTTTCGGATAAGTTACCACTGGCTTGCTTTAACGCCACGATATTCGGAATCTTATAAAGTTCTGCCACGGTTTTCGGCTGAATGTTCACACCGGTACGTGACGGTACGTTATACAGAATAATCGGCAAATCCACAGCGCCGGCAATCCGCGAATAGTGAGCAATTAAGCCTTGCTGTGAGGTTTTGTTGTAGTAGGGTGTGACGGATAATAACCCATCAGCACCCATTGCTTTTGCTTCTTTTGACATATACACGGAGTGTTCGGTGTTATTGGATCCGGTACCGGCAATTACCGGTACACGACCGTTGGTATGCTCAATCGCCACACGGAGCGCTTCCAAGTGTTCGTTGTCTTCCAACGTGGGGGCTTCGCCGGTGGTGCCAATGGAAATAATGGCATCGGTGCCGTTTTCGATTTGATAGTCAATAAGTTCACGGTATTTTTCAAAATTAATGCGTCCGTCCGGATGCATGGGAGTGATGAGTGCCACACCGGCACCGGTAAAGAGAATAGGCTTACTCATACTTAACTCCTCCTTGAATTTTAGTCCATATACCCCTCGGCACAAAGCAATTCTGCCAACAAGACAGCACCGCCGGCAGCGCCACGCAAGGTATTGTGAGATAGGCCGACAAACTTATAATCATACTGCGAATCTTCGCGCAGACGACCGAGAGAAATTGCCATGCCGCCCTCTAAGCCGCGATGTAAGGCGGTTTGAGGCATGTTATCTTCCACAAAATAGTGTAAGAATTGTTTGGGAGCACTGGGCAAATCCAGTTCTTGTGCACGACCTTTAAAGGATGCCCAGCAATCGAGAATTTCTTCTTTGGTCGGTTTTTTATCAAAACTGCAGAATACAGCGGCAAAGTGACCGTCCGATACCGGAACGCGCAAGCATTGTGCGGTGATTTCCGGCGAAGAGGCGTTGACAATCACGCCATCTTCCAAATGCCCCCAAATTTTGAGCGGTTCTTTTTCGGATTTTTCTTCTTCACCGCCGATGTAGGGAATGAGATTATCCACCATTTCGGGCCAACGTTCAAAGGTTTTTCCGGCACCGGAAATGGCCTGATAGGTGCAAACCAATGCTTTGCTGATACCGAAATGAGAAAGCGGGAACAATGCCGGTACATAGCTTTGCAACGAGCAGTTGGATTTTACGGCAATAAAACCGCGTTTTGTTCCCAAACGTTTGCGTTGATAGGGGATAACGTTGACGTGGTCAGCATTGAGTTCCGGAATAATCATCGGAACGTCTGCCGTGCCGCGGTGGGCGCTGTTGTTAGAAACAACCGGGCACTCTGCTTTGGCATATGCTTCTTCCAAAGCGCGGATTTGGTCTTTGGGCATATCCACAGCGCAAAATATAAAATCCACCAGCGAGGCAACCTTTTCCACATCGGAAGCATCGTAAACGATCATGTCTTTTAAGTTTTCCGGAAGCGGTTCGGACATTGCCCAGCGATTGCCGATGGCTTCCTCATACGATTTACCGGCAGAACGGGGACTTGCGGCCAAAGCCGCCACCGTAAACCAAGGATGATTAGCAAGCAACGTAGCAAAACGTTGACCGACCATACCGGTACAACCGATAATTCCGACATTAAATTTTTTCATAGAGAGAACTCCTTCCGTGTAAAACCATTGATTTTACTTGACAATTTTTCATTCCTATTGTAGCATTATGTAGCAAGGATGTCAACAAAATCCCCCGAAAAATGCACAGGAAACAGAAACGGAGTTTATCCATGAAACGTCAGGATTTTTATTACGATTTACCGCAAGAATTGATTGCGCAACAACCGGTAGAACCGCGTGACCATTCTCGGCTGTTGGTGCTGGACCGTGCAACCGGAAAACGCACTGACCGTCACTTTTTTGATATTATTGATTATTTTCA
>JAGBSU010000003.1 GCA_017631705.1 Clostridia bacterium
AATCCACTTGATTTTCCAAAATTCCGCCCGTTTCGAAAGAAAAGGGAACGACCGGCTCATCACCCGGTTGTACTTCTGTTTTGGAAAAATCAATGCTGGACCGTAACACCCGAGCCGGTGTGCCGGTCTTAAATCGCCGAAGCGACATGCCCATTTTCAAAAGTGAATCCGTCAGCGTAGCGGCAGGAAACAATCCGTCCGGTCCACCGTCGTATGAAACATCGCCGATAAACAGCTTGCCTCGCAAAAAGGTTCCTGTTGCCAACACCACAGTTTTTGCAAAATATTCCTCTTCTAACTTGGTTGTTAATAACCACTCGCCGTTTTCGGCTCGCTCCAATGCGGTTACTTCGGCTTGCTTTATCAATAATCCATCCGTGGTTTCCAACACGTGTTTCATATAAGCGCCGTATTGGCGACGGTCAATTTGCGCGCGCAACGAATGGACCGCCGGACCTTTCCCGCGATTAAGCATCCGCGATTGCAAAAACGTTGCGTCGGCGGCTTTTCCCATTTCGCCACCCAATGCATCGATTTCTCGCACCAAATGTCCTTTGGCTGTTCCTCCAATAGACGGATTGCACGGCATATTTCCAATCGCATCTAAGTTCATGGTGAATATCGCCGTGCGGCAACCTAATCGTGCCGCCGCCAACGCCGCCTCGATACCGGCATGCCCAGCACCGATAACCGCCACATCAAATTGTCCCGCTGTAAATTTCATGTAGTTGCTCCTGCTATGTTATTTTTTTTAATTATACTGCCGTTTCGCGTAATCCGCAACCGTTTTTTCTATGTTTACACAAACTTTCCACCGCGTTTTCTGTTGAAAAGTTTAAAGTTTTGTGGAAAACTTTTTTTGCAAATAAAAAATTTTGCCCCATTTTGTCGTTTGGTTCACAGATTCCACGCAAATTTCCACAAAATGTAAATCTTTTTCTTTTTCTTGCATAGTTGGTAAAAATATGGTAGGATACTATTGATTTTAAGAGAAGGAGGGGTTTTATGCCGACGTTAACCGACATCAGTACTGTTCGTGATATTTTATCTCGTCACGGCTTTTCGTTTTCCAAGGCATTGGGGCAAAATTTTTTAATTAACCCCTCCGTTTGCCCCCGTATGGCAGCGGCGTGTCAACCCGAACCGGATGGCGATTTTGCCGTGTTGGAAATCGGTCCGGGGCTTGGTGTGTTAACAAAGGAATTGGCGCAAGTCGCCACGCGTGTTATCAGCATTGAGTTGGATACTCGCTTGCTGCCGATATTGCAGGAAACCTTGGCAGAATATCCGAACGTCACCATTGTTTCGGGCGATGTCATGAAGTTGGATTTGGCCGAGGTAATCCGCACGCATGCCGGCAATCTGCCCTTGGTGGTATGTGCCAATCTGCCGTATTATATTACCTCGCCGATTCTCATGCATTTATTAGAAAGCCGTCTTCCCTTTCACAGCATCACCGTACTGGTACAAAAGGAAGCGGCACAACGGTTATGTGCTACCCCCGGCACCAGAGAATGCGGTGCCATTTCGCTCGCCGTTTCATATTTTGCCAAACCGGAAATTCTTTTTTCGGTTTCACGCGGCAGTTTTATGCCGGCACCCAATGTCGACAGTAGCGTCATTCGTTTACAATTACGGAAAGAACCCCCCTGCAAACTTTCTGACGAAACGCTTTTTTTCCGACTTATTCGTGCCGCCTTTCAGCAACGGCGAAAAACGCTGTCCAACTCGCTGTGTAATGCCGGTTACGCCAAAACCCTTGTGCGTGATATATTAGTTAAAGTCGGTCTTTCCCCTTCTTCCCGTGCCGAAGAACTCACCTTAGAACAATTTGCCGACTTAACAAATGAATTTTACCAAGTGCAAAAGCGCACCGACAGTTAATTGTCGATGCGCTTGTTTTTTATAAATCAATTCTTCCGTACAGCGTAGCCGAATTTTCGGTTTCGGACTTGGTTCTGTCGGGAGGTGCAATATCCTCAGCGGTGTTCATCGGATTACTGCGGGGAACAAATTTCCGCACCTCACGCACGGGCCGTTCCGTTTGTTCCTCAAAACGCGTTTCGCGTTCGGGGCGTGCATTCCCTCGACGTTCACCGCGGTTACGGCCGGTACGGGACTCGTGGTTTTTCACCGGATTGTTTTCGTCGGTGGCAATAACCACATGACGATTCGGCTCCGAACCGACACTGTAGGAAGTAGCACCATCCACCTTTTGTACCGCTGTATGTATAATGCGGCGCTCATAAGGATTCATCGGCTCCAACGAGGTACTGCGGCCGGTTTTTGCCGCTTGAATAGCCGCCTTTCGCGCTAATCCGGATAAGGTTTTTTCCCGTTTTTCACGGTAATTACCGATGTTTATTGTCACCCGATAAAAGGAATTTTCAACACGGTTGGCAACCAAACCGGTCAGATATTGCAACGCATCCAGCGTTTCGCCGCGTCGACCGATAATGAAGCCCAAATCGTCGCCCTCTAAAGTCAAGGTGCAACGGGATTCTTCTTCTTCCACAGAAATAGCAACCTCTTCCACACCCATTTTGGAAAGTATGTCTTTCAAAAATGCAACGGCGGCTTGTGACGGTGTTTTATCGTTCACGGATGCTTTGATTTTGGCAGGCATTCCGCCGAAAAGACCAAACGTTTTTTTCTGCGGCTCTTGTAATACTTCAATTTTTAATTTTTCTTCAGAAACATTCAGTTCTTCGGCGGCAAGCCGAACAGCCTCTTCAATAGTTTCCGCTTCTTTAATAATTTCTTGCACGGTTTTTCCTCTTTTCTTATTGGTGGAACACAAGGCAGTTCCGTTATTGTTGTTCATTTTCGGATGATTCGACCGTGTCTGCGGTTTCTGCGGTTTTTTCATCTACCGGCACGGTATTCATTTCTTCCGTCTTCTTCTTTTTTGTTGTTGTTTTTTTATCCTTATTTTGGTTTTGCTGCAGTGCTAATTCTCGCTGTTCCTTGGCGCGAGCTTCTGCCAATCGCTTTTTATCCTCTTGCTTTTGTCGACGGCGTTCCTCGTACTCGATTTCCGCTTGTGCACGAATTTTTACAGGATTGTAAATTTGGTTAAGCACAAAGGTTTGCAACAATGCAATTAAATTGGAACAAATCCAGTAAACACCAACACCGCCCGGCACCGAGAAAGTGATAAACAGCGAAAAAGCCGGCATCATAAACATCATCATGCTGTTAGAACAACCTTGTCCGGGCTGTGTGTCCGCACCGGAAATCTGCTTGGTATAGTGCATGGAAAGCATACTGGATAAAAATGCCGTAATACCCGAAAGCAACGGAATTAACCACAAGATATTAATGCCGCCAAATCCTTTGGGACCCCACGGATTTTGCAACATATTTTCTCCAAACACGGTAAAGTCTTTTCGGAACTCTTTCATTTCACCAACGTAAGCTTCGGCCTTTGCCATGTCGTATCCTTCCAACGCAGCAATGGCTTTTTTGACGTCTTCTTCGTAGGTGTCTAACGCATCTAACATGCGCATTTCTTTATAGTAACCTTTAAACTGTGCCGCTTCAATTTTCTTTTCGGTCTCGGTACTTGTCATGGCACTTACCGAAGCGTTAACCACAGCATCGGGAATACGAGCAATGTGTTTCAACGGCGAATAAATAACCGAAATAATACCAAAAAGCACCAGCATTTGCACGAGCATCGGCATACATCCACCAGTGAGGCTGACACCTTCTTTTTCAAACAAAGCCATTTGCTTTTCTTGGAATTTTTTCGGGTCTTTTTCATATTTCTTTTTAAGTCTTTCCAAGCGAGGTGCCAAACGGGCACGGTCAGCTTGGTTTTTTTGCGTTTTTAACGACAGCGGAAACAAAATAACACGCACAATTAACGTGAACAAGAAAATCGAAATAAAATAATTCGGGATTCCGCTGTAAATGAAGCTCATGAGCCATCCTAACGGGATAGCTAAAAAATCAAATATTGCTGTCATGATTTCTTCTCCCCTTTTTTGTTAAGTTTAGTTGATTTTTCAGGAACCGGGTCATACCCGTGACCGCCACCGGGACGGCACCGTATAATGCGACGCAACGCTAACCAAAAACCTTTGACCGCTCCATAGCGTTCAATTGCTTCTATTGCGTATGCCGAACAAGTCGGTGTAAATCGACAGACAGGAGGAAAATGGGGAGAGATTGCCCGTTGATAAAACCGAATGAAGCCGAGCAATATCCGTTTCATGATAATAGCCCTGCTTTTTTTAACAGTTCTTGCATAATACTATACATTTGCGTGCCGGAACACGACAAGGTAGCTTTGCGTGCCACAAAAACCAAATCCCAACCGCCGGAAATGGAGGAATAATGTAACCGATAAGCCTCACGAATAACGCGACGGCAACGGTTTCTTTCCACCGCTTTTCCGATTTTTTTACCGGTGGTGATGCCGAAACGCGATTGACCGAGTTTGGTTTTACGCACATAAAGAATCAGCGCCGGATGAACATACGATTTTCCGTGGTAGTAGGCGGTTTTGAATTCTTTATTTAATTTCAGCACACTTAGTTTTGCCATTGTTTTTTCCTTTCAAACCATTTCCGTTTTTGAAAAGATAAACTTCACACACAATATAAAAAAAGCCACGCAAAGGTGGCCTTTTTTAATAGGTGAGACGATTTCTACCTTTCGCTCTGCGGCGAGCCAGCACCTTGCGGCCATTGGCAGTTGCCATTCTTTTACGGAAACCGTGTTCCATCTTACGATGTCTCTTTTTAGGCTGATAAGTCCGAAGCATTGTATTTCCTCCTTTCGCCTTGCGAGAGTTTATTATATAACATATATTTCATAAAAGTCAACAGTTTTTCTTCTTTTTTTATAATTTCACGTTTTTTGTGATATTTTTTAGTTTTTAAAAACACCGTTTTAAACGCCCATTTTAGGCTTTTTTTAATTTTTTTATCTTTTATGTCTGCCTCTATAAGAAAAAATTGAAAATAATTCATTTTTCTGGTTGTAATAGGTAAAAAAATATGTTACAATTAGGTGTATCTATAATATTAGTTTTTATTTTATTATATATATTATTAATAAGGAGTATATAGCTCATGGAAACAATCAAAGATGCTTGGTCGGGAATTTTAGAATATCTTCATAATTCTCCCGATATCAGTGATGTGGCATATAATACTTGGATTACCTGCATTGAACCCAGCACCATCGAAAATAATACCGTTATTTTGTCAGTCAATACTACTTTTCAACGCAGTATCATTGAAAGCCAATACGCCGAAAAAATAAAAAATGCTTTTCGTGAAGTTTTGGGTATTTCTTTCGATTTAAAAATTATATCAAAAGAAACCGAAACACCAAAACAAATACTTACCGAACAACCTTCGCAAGAGTTTCCTTCGGCAGAAAATATGTTGGGTAAACATTCTTCTGATTATGAATATTCGTTTGAAAATTTTGTGGTCGGTCCTTCTAATAAATTTGCCCACGCTGCCTCCCAAGCGGTAGCCAATAAACCTGCCAGCGATTATAACCCTTTGTTTATATATGGTGGTTCAGGACTTGGAAAAACCCACTTACTTTTTGCTATTTGCAATGAAATTCGCAAACGAGATCCCAATACTAAAATTTTGTTTACCAAAGGCGAATTTATGACAAACGAATTGATTGAAGCAATTCGTTCCCAATCCACTAAAAAATTCCGTGAAAAATATCGTCAGGTCGACGTTTTGTTAATTGACGATATTCAATTCATTTCCGGAAAACAGAGTACACAAGAAGAATTTTTTCATACGTTTGACGAACTACATCAAGCCAACAAACAAATTGTTTTAACTTCAGACCGTCCTCCGCGTGAAATTGCCACGCTGGAAGAACGCCTGCGCACTCGTTTTGAAATGGGATTAATGGCAGATATTCAACCACCC
>JAGBSU010000165.1 GCA_017631705.1 Clostridia bacterium
ATGCGGTGAGCAGACGGTTGATTGATTAACTTTTTATGATTTTCCCAGGGATTCGAACCTTCGCGCCGGTTACCCGACCTACGCCCTTCGCAGGGGCGCCTCGTCACCAACCCCCGTACTTCTCCATATACAAACCGAATGCGGTGAGCAGACGGTTGATTGATTAACTTTTTATTATTTTCACAGGGATTCGAACCTTCGCGCCGGTTACCCGACCTACGCCCTTAGCAGGGGCGCCTCGTCACCAACTTGAGTACTTCTCCTTATACAAACCGAATGCGGTGAGCAAACGGTATTGTTTATGAAATTTTTGTTGTAAGAATGTGTGGCGGAGAGGAAGGGATTCGAACCCTTGGCTCTTTCGAGTCACTGGTTTTCAAGACCAGCTCCTTAAACCGCTCGGACACCTCTCCGTGATGTAACGATAGTTATCATACCATCTTCGAGAAGAAATGTCAACACAAAAGTAGTATTTTACTTGTAAAATTACAAATATTTAAGCAAATCCAGCGGATGGTGCAAAAGAATCTCGGCACCTGTTTTTTTAAGTTCTTCTGCCCCGCGGAAACCCCATACGGCACCGGCACAAACCATACCGGCGTTGTGTGCCGTATATACATCAACATCGGAGTCGCCGACGTACAATGTATTTTCGGGTAATGCCGATAAATCCGACAATGCCATTTTCGTTACCGTGGCATCGGGTTTATGAGGGCGGCCGACAACACCGCCGCCGTATACGCATGCTATCGGATAAGCAGAAAACAAGGTGTCTACCAATTGTTTGGCTTGGACTTCGGGTTTGTTGGTCACGATTCCCCACGGGATATGCCGTTTTGTGAGTTCATCGAGCAACGGCAAAACGCCATTGTACGGTGCGGTTTTGTTGCAAAAGTTCGCACCGTACAGTTGCAAGAAACGGCGGTATGCCGCTGTTAGCGTTTCGCTCGTTACAGCGGGGAAAGCACGTTCAATTAGTTTGTAGCCACCGTTGCCGACAAACTGCCGATAGGCTGACAAGGGATGCACCGGTGTGCCGTCGGCATTGCCGTAGCCGTATTCACGCAACGTTGCTTCTACGGAATCGGCCAAATCTTCCAACGTGTCGACCAAAGTGCCATCTAAATCGAACAGTACGGCGGTTTTGTGTATCATGCGGTTTACCTCTTTTTACGTATCATGCGAACGACATACAGCGCCAAAAACAGCGCTGCCAACACACCAACCAGTACGGTGAATACTGCCCAGCGCGGGTCTGCTAATTTGAGTTTCATCCACAAGGCATCCATGTGAGCGTTGACCTGCGTGGGTAGGGTGACAAAGATTTCCGTTTTAGCGAGGAGTTCTTCGCCGGGGTAAAAGTTTTCGTTCTCCCCCACTTCGGGGTCTAATTGACTGCGGGCTTCCTCTTGCGGAGTGGAATAGCCGATGTATTCGGCATTTAAAAGGGCAATATCGGTACGGCAAAGGAAATTGATATATTCTTCTGCCTCACGCTTGTGGGGCGAATTAGCAGGAACACACAACGCATCAACAAAACGGTTGGTGCCTTCGTTGGGCACGAAGAAGTCGATATCGGGATTGCCTTCTTCCTCATCCATCATGATAATACCATCACCGGCATAGTAGGGAGCAATCCAGCCTTCCTCGTTAATCATTTTATCGAACACTTGGTCCATCACGTATTGGTGAAGAACCGGTTTTTGACGTTTGAGTTCCTCGTAAGCGGCATCCCATTCGGCTAAATTGGTGGTATTGAGCGAATAACCGCATTTGAGTAGTGCGATGCCGAACGCATCACGCGGGTTATCGAACATAAAGATACGACCGCTGTATTTTTTGTTCCACAAAAGGTCCCAACCTTGTTGTAAATCCGCTTCATCGACATATTTTGTGTTATAAAAAATACCGACAGTACCCCACGTATACGGCACCGAATATTCGTTGGTGGGGTCGTATTCCGCACCCAGCAACGATTTGTTGATATACGAAGCATTGGGAATGTTATTGAAATCTAATTTGGCGAGTTTCCCTTCCTGGCGAAGTTTGCCCACCATGTAATCGGATGGGACAATGATATCGTATACCGCCGCACCGGAATTGAGTACCGCATACATGCTTTCGTTATCGGTGAAGTTTTTGTAGTTGACTTTGATACCCGTTTCTTCGGTAAACATATCGTTGACCGACGGGTCGATATACTCACCCCAGTTATAGACGTTGAGCGTGACTTCGGGATTCGGATTTTCTGCCGATGCGGTGAGTGGCATACTGCCAATAAGCAGCATG
>JAGBSU010000166.1 GCA_017631705.1 Clostridia bacterium
ATTTGGTGTGGCAGGAAGCTTTGTCGCCCTGATAATAGTTGAGGTTTTGCTGGGGTTCGAGACGTATTTTTACAACACCGTATACTTTTTCGTTGTCGGAATGTTTTATTCGTTCCTCAAAAAGCCGTTTGATGCTTTTATAATGAAAAACAACTATATTTGGGGTGCCGTTACCCTCGTTAGTTTGTTTGGCTTTTGTTTTTTAAAACAGATTTCCTCGGCTCTTTATCCGGTATGGTGCGGATGCGGCATGCTCTTGATCCTTTGCTTGACAATGAAAGTAAAAATCGGCAACAAAGTGCTTCACTGGTTGGGGACAACTATTTTCTTTAATTTCACTTTGTAAGGAATTCCTCAAACGATTTTTACCAAATACTTAACAAACAACTATTTGATTTATATCTTGGTTATCGTCACGACGATAGTATTGGCGATGGGTGCACAAGTGCTGTTTGACAAAAAAACATTTTTACCCTCAAAAAACGTATGAGGAGGTGACACGGTGGAAACCGCACAACTTTTATTTTCGTGTATTTGCTCGGTGTTAACAAACACACCGATCAAGCCGGAGGTGCAAAATGCGCTTTCGGCTCAAACGCTTTCCGCCGTGTACCGCCTGAGCGAAAAGCACGATATGTCGCATATGGTGGGAATGGTATTGTCTCACACGGATACCCAAAAAGGGGAAGAGACTGCCAAGTTTGAAAAGAAACTGTGGCTCGCCCTTTCTCGCTACGAGCGTATTCGGCATGAACAAGACCGCATCTGCGAAACCTTGGAACAAGCCGAAATTCCGTTTATTCCGTTAAAAGGTGCGGTGATTCGTCGGTATTATCCCGAACCGTGGATGCGTACCAGTTGCGATATTGATATTTTGGTGCAGGAGCAAGATATAGACCGCGCAATTGCCGCCTTGACAGAAAGGTTGCAATACACCGCAAACGAAAAACGGTCGTACCACGATATTTCGCTGTATTCTCCCGGCAAAGTGCATTTGGAATTGCATTTTAACATCAAAGAGGGGAAACCGCAGTTCGATACCATTCTTGTCAATGCGTGGGACTATGCCTTGCCGGTAGCGGGTAAAACCTACCAACACGAATTTTCCCTTTCGTTTTTAAAATTCCACTTGTTAGCGCACACAGCGTATCACTTTTTAGGTGGCGGTTGCGGTATCAAACCGCTGGTGGATTTGTGGCTTTTGGATAAAAACATCCCCGATGACACGGTGTTTTGCGATTTGTTGGAACAAAGCGGACTTACCGTGTTTACCCAAAAGATACGCAAACTTTATAGAGTGTGGTTCGAAAGTGAAAAACCGGACACAACTTGTGAAGCCATGCAAGCCTATATTTTAAGAGGCGGCGTTTACGGTACCATCAAAAATAAAGTCGCTGTTCGCCAACAACTTGATGGCGGCAAATGGGGTTACGTGCGTTCTCGCTTGTTTATTTCCTATGAATTTTTACAATACCAATACCCGATTATCAAAAAACATCGTTGGCTGTCGCCGGTTATGCAGGTATGTCGTTGGTTCCGCCTATTGTTTTGCGGCGGGATAGACCGTTCCAAGCGCCAAGTTGATTTAAATTTTCAAGTGGATAAAGATAAAGCCGACAGCATGAAACAACTGCTTCACGATGTCGGTCTGTAGCAAAGAAAAATCACCATAATATGGTGGTTTTTCTTTTATTCGGTATTGAAATTGTTGGATTTTTTTGGTATAATAAAAATATTAGTTGAATTGCAAACAGAATGGAGAATGCTTATGGAAATGCAAATTAACGACCTGGTTTCTGCCATCAAAAAAGAGGGGGTAGAAGCTGCGCGGGCACAAGCTGATAACATCATTGCCGAAGCAAAAGAAAAGGCGAATGCTATTGTTTTAACGGCACAAAACGAAGCGGATTCTATCTTGAAAAAAGCAGAAGAAAATATCGAAATTCTAAAAGAAAGTGCACGCACCACGGCCGAACACGCCAAACGTGATGCTTTACTCTTTTTCGAAAAATCG
>JAGBSU010000167.1 GCA_017631705.1 Clostridia bacterium
TGAACGTGTAACCGTTCAAAACCTGAAGGTCGTGAAAGTTGACGTGGAGAACAATTTAATCGCCATTCATGGTGCCGTTCCCGGCCCGCGCGGTGGCTTGATTTTAATCTCCGATTCCGTCAAAGCGTAAGGGAAGGAGGATTTTACAATGGCTACTGTATCTACTTTTGACATGAACGGTAAGCAAACCGGTACTTTGGAAGTGGCAGATTCCGTTTTCGGTATCACCCCCAACGCTACGGTTATGCACAGCGCCGTCGTCAATTACTTAGCAAACCAACGTCAGGGTACCCAATCAACCCTTACTCGTGCGGAAGTTCGCGGCGGCGGTAAAAAACCGTGGCGCCAAAAGGGCACCGGTCACGCTCGCCAAGGTTCCACTCGTGCTCCTCAATGGACTCACGGTGGTATCGCGCTTGGCCCGAAACCGCGCAGCTACAACTACGTGTTGCCTAAGAAAGTGCGTCGTTTGGCACTGAAATCGGCTTTCTCCTCCAAGGTGAGCGCCGGTGAAATGTTAGTGCTGGATGATTTGACCATGGAATCCATTAAAACCAAAGTGATTGTCACCATGCTCCAAGCTTTGGAAGCAAAGAAAAAGGTTTTGTTGGTTCTCCCCGAAAAGAACGACACGGTTATCCTGTCGGCTCGCAACATCCCGGGTGTCAAAACCGCACTGGTTAACACCTTGAATGTTTACGATGTGTTGAACTGTGATACTTTTATTGTGGTGAAAGACGCAGTTGCTCAAATTGAGGAGGTGTACGCATAATGAATGCTCGTGACATCATTATCGCGCCGGTTATTACTGAAAAAGCAGTAGCGGCGCTTCCTGAAAAGAAGTACACGTTCCGCGTGGACAAAAATGCAAATAAAATTGAGATTGCCAAAGCTGTGGAAGAGATTTTCGACGTTCGCGTTGCTAAAGTCAACACCATCAACATGAAAGGCCATCTTCGCCGCATGGGCCGTAACGAAGGTTATACTTCCGATTGGAAGAAAGCAATCGTTACCTTAAAGCCCGACTCCAAGACCATCGAATTCTTCGACGGTATGTTCTAAGAAAAGCCGCCTACAAGAAAACAAGGTCGCGGCAACGTATGGGGTACCCTTCGTAAATGAAGAAGCGGCCGTACCCCGCAAAGCCAAGAAATAGGAGAGTGAATCGGAATGCCTACAAAAATTTATAAGCCGACGTCTCCTGGACGGCGTGGAATGTCCGTTTTGGATTACAGCACGCTTTCCAAGGTAGCGCCGGAAAAGAGCCTGTTGGCTCCCCTGGCAAAAAAAGCCGGCCGTAACAGTTACGGTCGCATCACCGTTCGCCATCGTGGCGGCGGTAACCGTCGGAAGTACCGTATCATTGATTTCAAGCGTAACAAGTTGGACATGAAAGCCACGGTTATGACGTTGGAATATGACCCGAACCGCAGCGCCAATATTGCTTTGTTGCAATATGAAGACGGCGAAAAACGGTACATTGTGGCTCCGCAAGGTTTGTCCGTCGGTGATGTTGTCACCGCCGGTACCGGCGCTGACATTAAGCCCGGTAACGCCCTGCCGTTAGCCAATATCCCCACCGGTACGTTTATCCACAACTTGGAATTGTATCCCGGTAAGGGTGCCCAGCTTGCTCGTGCCGCCGGCGTTATGGCTCAGCTCGTGGGTAAGGAAAACAACCTCGCGATGATCCGTCTGCCTTCCGGCGAGATGCGCAACATCCCGCTGAACTGCATGGCGACGATCGGCCAGGTTGGTAACCTCGACCACGAAAACGTGAA
>JAGBSU010000015.1 GCA_017631705.1 Clostridia bacterium
GTAAGCCGCCATGGTTTTTTCCTTTAACCCACCAATCGGCAGTACGCGACCACGCAAAGAAATCTCACCGGTCATTGCCACATCATGTCGTACCGGAATACCCGTTAATGCCGACACCATAGCCGTTGCCATCGTCACACCGGCAGAAGGGCCGTCTTTCGGGACAGCCCCTTCGGGTACATGAATATGAATATCCTTAGTTTTGTAAAAATCATCTTGGATATTCCAATGCTCGGCGGTCGCTCTCACATAACTGATTGCGGCTTTTGCCGATTCCTTCATCACATCACCGAGTGAACCGGTCAATTCGATTTTACCGGTACCGTTGAGTACCGCCACTTCTATCGGCATGGTTTCGCCGCCGACTGCTGTCCAAGCCAAGCCGTTCACTACGCCGATTTCATCGGCTTTCCCATTTTGGTCTTCTTTAAAGCGACGCGGACCGAGAAAATCTTTTAAATTTTTATCCGAAACACTCACGCTCCGTGCGGTTCCTGCCACAATTTTTTGCGCACATTGACGGCAAATTTTAGAAAGTGAGCGTTCCAAATTACGCACACCACCCTCGCGAGTATAGCCATCAATAATAGCGTAAATAGCATCGTCAGAAAAACGCAATTGTCGTGCTGTTAAACCGTTAAGTTTTAATTGCTTGCGAACAAGATGGTCGCGCGCAATGCGGAACTTTTCTTCGGTAGTATAGCTGGAAAGCGTAATCACATCCATACGGTCGTATAAGGGTGCCGGTATCCCCTCTGCGCTGTTTGCGGTTGTGATAAACAGCACTTGCGATAAATCGTACGGAACTTCCAAATAATGGTCAATAAACGCGTGATTTTGTTCAGTATCCAGTACTTCCAACAAAGCCGAAGACGGGTCGCCGTTATGGCTGTTCCCCAGTTTATCAATTTCGTCTAACAAGACAACCGGGTTATTGGATTTCGCTTTGGTTATTGCTTGAATTAAGCGACCCGGCATAGAGCCGATATACGTTTTGCGATGACCGCGGATTTCCGCCTCGTCACGCACACCGCCGAGCGAAACGCGGACGTATTTTCTACCAAGTGCTGCTGCCACGGATTTGGCAATCGAAGTTTTACCAACGCCCGGAGGGCCGACAAGGCAAATCACTTGCCCTGCTGTTCCGCCGGTTAACTTGCGAACAGCTAACACTTCCAAAATCCGTTCTTTTACTTTTTGTAAACCGTAATGATCACGGTCTAATATTTTTTTAGCATAGGATAAATCGGTTTGCTCTTTTGTCGTAACACCCCACGGCAACGCCAAGCAAACGTCCAAATAGTTGCGTACCACCGTTGCTTCGTGCGAGCCAAACGGCATTTTGGCGAGTTTATCGCACTCTTTAAGCAACTTTTCTTCGGTTTCTTCCGCCAAAGTTAAGGCTTTGATTTTAGCACGAAGTTCCTCTGCTTCGCTTGTCGGGTCGTCTTGTTCGCCTAATTCCGAGGCAATCACTTTCATTTGCTCGTGCAAGTAATAATCGCGTTGGTTTTTCTCCATGTTGGCTTGCACTTTTTGTTCGATACCGCGTTCCAATTGCAAAATATCAATTTCCTCACCTAATAATTTAAGCAAGGTATGTAAACGTTTTTCGGCACTCAGACAATCAAGCACCTTTTGTTTTTCTGTCGCAGGTGCCGGTAACGCATCGGTCATGCCGTCGGCTAACAGTAACGCATTTTGTTCTTGCATCAGCGGTAACATCACTTCCGAGGAAATAGCACCGGAAAGTTCGGCATACCGCCCGAAATAAGAATGCAATTCCCGTACATATGCCATTTCGGTTTCTTTATCAGAAATAGAACGAGAAAGACATTCACGAACTTCCACGGTGTAAAACGGCTCGGTTTCCACCACAGAGTGAATACGAGCGCGATATAAACCTTCTACCACGATATGCAACGTATCCGGCGAAGTACGCAGTACTTGGCGCACACGGATAACCACACCGGTTTTGCAAAGCGAAGTGACGTTCGGTGTTTCATCGGCAATATTTTGTTGCATTACCGCAAACAAGCATTGATCGGTGTTCATACATTCGTGTAACGCTTGCACCGATTGTTCACGACGGATATCCAAATGCACCGTGGTATTCGGAAAAACCACCATACCGCGCAACGCTAACAGCGGCAAGGTTGCCAATCGGGAAACCCGTCTTTTGATAGTCATCATGGTTTTTGTTTCACTCCTAAAAATCAGCAGCCGGTCGCAAATTGCGGTCGGCTGCTCACACGCTGTATTAACCAACTTTACGCTTTACCGGTTTTTTGCCCGGTGTTTTAATCCGTGTTGGTTTTCTTTCCGGATTTTTAATAAGTTCCGGTGTGGCATTTCCTTCTACACAAGCACGAGAAATCACAATTTTTTCCACCGTGTAGTCCGAAGGAATTTCAAACATCAGATTGGTAAGCAATTCTTCCATCACCGAACGCAAGCCACGAGCACCGGTGTTTTGCTGTAATGTTTTTTGAGCCACCGCTTTAAGAGCATCCCTTGTGAATTGCAACTCTACCCCATCCAACTTAAACAAACCGGTATATTGCTTTAATATCGCGTTTTTCGGCTCGCTTAAAATTTTCACCAAAGCAGTAGCATCCAAAGGTTGCAACGCCGTGACAACCGGCATACGACCAACCAATTCCGGAATTAAGCCGAACTTGATAAGGTCTTGCGGCACCACTTGACGGTACATCTCCCCTTGCTCAAAATCCTTTTTGGATTTGATGTCGTTACCAAAAC
>JAGBSU010000168.1 GCA_017631705.1 Clostridia bacterium
ACACCGGTCGGACCGCGTAATAATAAACTGACATCCCGTCCGTCAAAACCCTTGGCGTACGCTTTGCAATATTCAATCACTTCACGCATACGCACTCGCGGTGCTATACCGGTACGTGCGTCGGCTTGGGAAGAATAATACTCCAACGATAAATCTTCAAACGACAGCGGACGCATAGCGGATAATTCCGATAATTCCAAGCACGACAACTCACGCAACAACTGTTCTAAACAGGCACAGCGCTTGCCGCCTACAAAACCGGTATCCTGACAAGCCGCACAGGTATATTGCGGTTCAAAATTACTGACCTCTAAACCGTTATCGCGGAGCAACATGGAAAGTTCCACTTGCAATGCCAAATTTTCCGCTTTGATACGCTCGACTTCTTGCTCGATGTTACCACCCTTCAAGATAGCGGCAACTACCTTACCGGAAGATTCTGCCATCTTGGCTTCGATTTCGCGCACCTTCGGCGAAGCGGCACACATTTTTTCGTGCAAAGCCGCCGCACGGGCATTTGCCTCACTGCGTCGGTTTTCTAAGGTTTCCATCGCCTTATCGTACAATTCGCGACGATACATACAGCGGCTCACCTCTTTCCTTTCTTCTTATACACGGGAATATAATTTTCCACCATCGTTTCGTATTCTTGGTTTTCTTCCGACGACGGTGCTTTCTTTTTATTTTTACCGCCGCTTTGCAATTGCTCAGGCGTGGTTATTTCTTGCATGCGCCAGTTTTCCAACACTTTGTCCACGTATTTGGTTTGGAATCCACCCGTCTTTTCCACGCAAATGTTGTATGCTTCGAGCAGCAGTGCGTCTTCCACTTTCCATTGATATATCCATTTTTCGGCGGTGCGTTCGGCAAATTCACCCGAAAGCGGGCGTGTGAGCCCACAAACGGTTTGCACTTTCTTGATAGCGTCTTGGCACCGTTCCAACAAACACAAATGCTCTTCGGCGGCGGCCATCGTCATAATCCCTTTATCCGCCCAGTCAAGCGCCACTTTTTCAATATACCGCATGTTAAAGCGATTCGTCTGCGCGGCATACCCCACCACCATCAAAATTACCTCAGCGGGTAAACCGGCGGTTTCATATAAATACAGCATCGTTTCGGCATCCCCGTTTGCGAGCGGACGACCGAGTCTGGCACTGACTGCCTCTAACAAATAGGCAAAATCCGGACATTTCTTTTGCTTTTTAACCACTTCGGTCATTTGCGGTTTTACCGCCGCAGGACGTACCACCGGTTGTGCCGGTACCGGCTTCGGTTGTTCGTCAACCGGTGGAGGTGTCGATACGGTCACCTCATCGTTTGACGGCAACAACACACCGGCGGCCACCCAATACTGCAACGCATCCTGACAATCCGGTGCACAAACCCCCACCGCTTTGGCACAAGCGTCAACATCAAATTCACCGCCGTTGCGGGAAACCCACAGCAACACTTTTAACTGTACCGAGCCTGCCAAACGCAAATGACGGTCCACGATATCTTTCGGCAAGACAAATACACGTTTCATTTGTGACGGTTTCCACCGATATTCTGCCATGTCGTTTCCCTCCTTACTGCATTCGCAAAAGTCACCAACCTATCTGATTTCGACAAATAGGCATCTTATATTATACACACCATTCGACTAAAAAGGCAAGACCTTTTTCTTTTTTTTGGCTTTTCCTGAAAAAGCGGTTGCTTTTTTTTTGAAAATATGCTATTCTACAGTAGGAATAAAGGAGGTGCTTGAACATGGCTTATAAAATCAACGAATCTTGCATCGCTTGCGGTGCCTGTGCAGAAGGTTGCCCCACTGAAGCAATCACTGAAGGTGATGGCATCTATGTCATCGACGCAGATACCTGCATCGATTGCGGCGCTTGTGCCGAGGCTTGCCCCGTGGGTGCTCCCGAGGCTGAGTAATGTCACTTTTTGGAAAGGCTGTCGCATAGCGCGACAGCCTTTTGTCTTATAAGAAGAAAGGGGGCTTTTTGTGCATACCGAACCGCTTCAAAACGGCAGGACCGTCTTAGTAGACGATACTTGTACCTTCGGCATAGATGCCGTCTTGTTATCGGCTTTTTCGGCACCGTATGCTACCGCACGCAGTTGCGATTTGGGCACCGGTTGCGGCATTATTCCTCTACTGTGGGAACTGCCGTCCACCGCCACGGTCGACGCAGTGGATTGCTCGGCTCATGCCGTGTCCTTGGTGCAACAAACCGTACAACAAAACGGTCTTGACGATAGCATTACCGTGCGGAAAGAGGATTGGTGTAACTTGTCACTCCCCCACGGTGCCTACCGTTGCGTTGTCAGCAATCCCCCCTACTTTGCACAAAACAGCGGTAAAGTGAGTGTGGATGCTGACCGCCGCTTGGCACGGCACGAGACCGAAACCACACTGTCCGATGTGGTCATTGCCGCCGCACAACTGTTACAAAACGGCGGTCATTTTTGCCTTTGTCACCGTCCCGAACGATTGGTGGATGTGCTAACCGTTCTGCGTACACACCGATTAGAGCCGAAGCGGCTGCAATGGGTGCACGCTCGCCGTGATACCGCACCGTTTTTGTTTTTATGCGATGCGGTGAAAAACGGCAAACCGTCGCTTTCGGTCTTATCACCTTGTTTTATAGAGGAGGAAACCTGCTTATGTCCGGCACCTTAACCTTAGTGGGAACACCCATCGGCAACTTATCCGATTTTTCACCGCGTGCGGTAGAAGCCTTGCAATCGTGCGACTTTATTGCCGCCGAGGACACTCGCGTTTCGCTGACATTACTCAATCATTTTGGTATCCGCAAACCGCTTGTCAGTTATTTTGAGCACAACAAGCGAGAACGCGGCGAAATGATTTGCCGTAAATTGGAGGCCGGTGAAAACGCCGTTTTGGTCACCGATGCCGGTATGCCGGCTATTTCCGACCCCGGTGAAGATTTGGTTGCCCTTTGTCACGAACGCCATATCCCCGTCACGGTTGTTCCCGGTCCGTGTGCCGGTATTGCGGCTTTGGCCGTTTCCGGTTTGCCGACAGGTCGGTTTACCTTTGAGGGTTTTCTCAGCATCAACCGCCGTAGTCGCAAAGAACATTTGGATGCATTAAAACAAGAACCTCGTACCATGGTGTTTTACGAAGCACCGCACAAACTCCTCTCTACGTTGGAAGATATGTTAGCGGCATGGGGTGACCGTTCACTCTGTTTAGCACGAGAACTCACCAAACTGCACGAAGAAGTGCTCCGCACCACCCTTTCGGAAGCGGTGGAACGCTATCGTGAAACCCCGCCCCGCGGCGAATTTGTGTTAATCATTGCCGGTGCCGTGCCGGAGCAACCGACACCGCTCACCGTAGACGATGCCGCCGCCTTGGCACGCTCGTTCATAAAAGAAGGCTTGTCCGTTTCCGATGCCGCTCGCCGTGCCGCCGCTGAAACCGGACTCAAGAAAGGCGACATCTACCGTGCCGTCATTCAAGGAGAGGAATAACCGTATGTTGCTGTTTTCTTTCGGTAATTTTGATACCAAAACACTCGTACTGATACTGCTTGCTGTCCTTATCTATCTCTATTTGCGGTATTTGGATAAAAAAGAAAAGAGCAGCACCTCTGCCGCTCTTTGTAAACGCTATGCCACGCTCACCGAAGACACCCTCACCGCCTTGTCGGACGAGGAATTGTTACCGGCGGTGATTGCCAATTTGCTTGCCAAAGCCAACCGCCGCCAACCGGATATCTACATTCACGCCGCCGCATGGTCGCACGGACGTGTCGCTGTTTACAGCGTATGGCTGCTTTGCCGTGAATTAGAAACGGCAGATTTCGAAAAAATCCCCGCTCCCTCACGGCGCTTTGCCGAACTTGCTGTCAACGGCTTTGAATTGCTCGGTGCCGCAAACTGTGCCGAAGCCTTGCGAGCGCTTGTTACCGCGTTTGCCGACAGTACCGTAACCGCCGAATTTTCAACCGCTTTACGCACAGCGATTGCAAAAGAAAAACCCCTTGCCCTTTGCACCGCGTATATTCGGGAAAATATCACCGAATTTTGTGATTTATAACGCGACGTAAACGAGCGCCAACAACAGTTCCAACGGCGCTCCGCTTTGCCATAATATAACGGCTAACAATAGCAATAATGCCCGTTCCTCGTCACCCGCCAACCACGATAACATACCGCTTTTTGGTGTCGGTTGCGGCACAAACGGCGGCGGGCATTCGTGTTGTATCGGTTCTTCGCATACCGGCTCTTCGCAAAACGGTTCTTCTATCGGCTCGGGGCACGGCGGTACCGGCTCTTGCGGCGGTTTCGGGAACACGGTGGTACCACGGTAAATTTTTACCGGATGTTCCCGCACCAAACGGCGGGATTGCTCCTCCATTCTTTGCACGCGTGCGGCGGCCTCTCGTTGCATCTGCATAACCGATGGGTTCATAAATTCAGTCCCCCTTTTTGCTTTAATAACGGCAACAATTTTAATAACTTCATCATTTTCATCGAATCCTCCAACCGCTTTTCTCTGTCACCGTGCAGATACGGTCGCAACGCTTTTAGCAAGGTGGTATTTTGGTCTTCTTGTCCCAACTGCGACAGAATCGGTGCCAATTTGAGCAAACCGGACAAATCCCCAAGTCCATCCTCACTCGGTGGCGGTGTCTGTGTCGGCAAGGCATCGGGAGAAATTCCCAACGCCGCCATCGCCCCTTGTATTTTTTCCATGCTGTCGGGAGAGCTTAGAAAATCATTCAGTTTTTTTCCCAGCTCATCATCCATTGGTGTTCTTTCCTCCCAACAATTTGGCTAATACCGCTTGTACCTGAGGCGAATTTAAGAGTTGCTCGGCTTGTTGCGGATTTCCCACAAGGTCGGTGATTTTTTGGGCTTTATCGGCACCCAACTTGTCCTTCACCGCCGATAGCCCTCCGCTTTGCACCGTTTCGGCTAATTGTTCGGGTGTTGTCCCTAAACGGTTAGCGGCAAATTGCAATAACGCCCCCAGTTGTTCCGGTGTAATTTGGCTCATACTATCGCTCCTTCCTTTTTCAATATATGGTCTTTTGTGTAGGTGATATTCATGATTTCCCGTCTTGTTGTCGTTTCCGACACCCATGGCAACCGCCGTTTGTTGGAAACCGTTATCAAACAGCAATCCACCGCCAAGTTGCTCGTTCATTTGGGCGACGGTGCAAATGATATGCAAGCTATGTTGCCGTGGTGTTCGGTTCCTGTTGTGCAAGTAGCCGGCAATTGCGATTGGTCATCGCTGTTACCCGATGAAGAATTGCTTCGTTTTGCCGAAACGCTCTTGCTTGCCGTACACGGTCACAAATACGATGTCAAAAGCGGACTACTCAAACTTTCTGCCACCGCTCGCCGCAGAAATGCCAAAGTGGCACTGTTCGGGCATACGCATCAGCCGCTTACCCGCTATGAAGACGGCCTATATTTGGTCAATCCCGGTTCGCTTGGCCACGGCGGCACCTACGCGGTGATTGATTTTGAGAACGGCGGCATTTGCCCCACCATCATTTCCTGCCGCTAATACAGTATATTCATCGGTAATAAAAATGCCCACCGAATATTC
>JAGBSU010000169.1 GCA_017631705.1 Clostridia bacterium
CCTAATCCGCCGATTTTTGCCGCCATACGGTTCTCCTCCTATCCTTTTGACAAAAATTCCTGTGCCAAACTGTCGTATGCGCAAGCACCTTTGGAATTTTTATCGTAATAATTTATCGGTTTCCCAAAGCTCGGTGCTTCCGACAACCGCACGCTACGCGGAATTGGTGTCGCAAACACCTTGCGCGGGAAAAATTTTTTGACTTCTGCTACAACTTGTTGTGTTAAATTCAGCCGCCCATCATACATTGTCAGTAAAATACCCTCAATGTCTAATTGAGGATTATATAGCCTTTTCACCTGTCGCACCGTAGCCATCAGTTGCGACAAGCCTTCCAACGCATAAAATTCACACTGAATCGGCACCAGCACCGTATCTGCCGCGCACAAAGCGTTGAGCGTCAACAACCCAAGCGAAGGCGGACAATCAATAAAAATGTAGTCGTACTGCTCTCGCAGCGGCGCCAACACCGCCTTTAAGCGGTTTTCACGCCGATCCATCTCCACCAACTCGATTTCCGCGCCGGCAAGGTTCATGCTGGACGACAACACCGAAACGTTTTGGTACGGCGTTTTTTGCACCGCTTCTTGCGGCGCCCCCTGTCCTATCAGCAACTCATATATCGATAAATGTTCTTGGCGTTTGTTAATCCCCACGCCGCTGGTTGCGTTACCTTGCGGGTCTAAATCCACCAACAGACACCGTTTTCCCTGCGCACCAACAGCCGACGTCAGGTTGACGGTCGTGGTCGTTTTACCGACTCCGCCTTTTTGATTTACCACGGCAACGATTTTTCCCATATCGTTCACCTCATATTTTACTCAATAACAGTAGTATATCATATTTTTTTAATGGTGAAAAGGGAATTTTGCAAAAATATTAAAAAAGAACGAGCCGAAACCCCGTCGACTCGTTCCAAATGTTTCATGTGAAACATTTTTTATTTGCTTTTTCTGTGATTGTTCCACGTGAAACAACACCGTTTTTTATTTTGCGGCAATCAAACTACTTCCGTCCATTTCAGCAGGTTGTTCCATACCGAGGATTTCAAGCATGGTCGGTGCAATGTCGCACAAGCGACCGCCCTCTTTGAGCGTGCAAGGATACCCCACCACGCAAAACGGCACCAAGTTGGTGGTATGTGCCGTGAACGGCGAACCGTCTTCCTCGGTCATTTTGTCGGCATTACCGTGGTCGGCGGTAATCAAGGCAACTCCGCCCATCTCACGAACAGCCGCCACCGTGTCGCCCACACAAACATCTACCGCTTCCACAGCAGCTTTGGCGGCATCAAACACACCGGTGTGTCCGACCATGTCGCAGTTGGCATAATTCAAGATAATAACATCATACTTCCCGGAACGAATTTGTTCCACCACCGCATCGCGCACCAAATACGCGCTCATTTCCGGTTGCAGGTCATACGTTGCTACTTTCGGGGAATTGATCAGAACACGGTCTTCCCCCTCGCTTTCTTTTTCAACACCACCATTGAAAAAGAAAGTCACGTGCGCATATTTTTCGGTTTCGGCAATACGCAGTTGGGTTTTTCCGTTCTTGCCCAAATATTCGCCCAACGTATTTTCCAACGTTTGCGGTTTAAAAGCCACTTGAACATTTGGCATAGTAGCATCGTATTGGGTCATACAAACATAGGTGAGCGGGAAAAAGCCGTTTTTACGTTCAAAGCCGTCAAAATCCTCGTCCACAAAGGTACGCGTGATTTCGCGAGCACGGTCGGGGCGGAAGTTAAAGAACACTACGCTGTCCCCTGCTTTGATGGTGCCGTTTTTGTCGCATACCGTCGGCAAGACAAATTCGTCGGTAACACCGTTTTCATACGAACGAGCAATCGCTTCGGCAGCAGAACCGTTGCTCGGCTCGCCTTCGCCGTATACCATGGCTGCATACGCTTTTTCCACACGTTCCCAACGGTTGTCGCGGTCCATGGCATAGTAACGGCCCATAACCGTCGCTATACTACCGACACCCAGTTCGTTTAACTTGGCTTGCAGTTGTTCGGCAAAACCTTTTCCGGAAGACGGCGGTACGTCACGGCCATCCAACGAACCGTGCACGAACACGTTTTTCACGCCACTCTTTTTCGCCAATTCCAGCAACCCAAACAAGTGGGTTAAATGGCTGTGTACGCCGCCATCCGACAACAAACCAATAAGATGCAACGCTTTTTCGCCTTTGGCATTTTGCATGGCCGCTTGTAATGCCTCATTTTTATCAAAATCGCCGTCGAGAATGGCCTTTGTAATGCGTGTAAGTTCTTGATACACCACGCGACCGGCACCAATGTTGGTATGGCCGACTTCGCTGTTGCCCATTTGTCCGTCCGGCAAGCCGACGTCCATACCGGAAGCACCAATCACGGTGAACGGATTTTCAGAAAACAGTTTATCTAAATGGGGTTTGTTGGCGGCACAAATGGCGTTGCCGTCAGAACAGCTGTTGATGCCAAAGCCGTCCATGATAATTAACACTACGGGTTTTTTCAAAGCACTTTCCTCCGTTAATTCATTACAGCAAGAAAGCAAGATTGTGTAATCTTGCTTTCTTTGTTCTTGTTAAGTTATTTCGCTGCCGCAACAATCGTAGCAAAATCAGGAGCTTTCAGCGAAGCACCGCCGATTAAGCCACCGTCAACATCCGATTGTGCCAACAATTCTGCCGCGTTAGCAGCATTCATCGAACCACCGTATTGGATGGTCACTTTTTTAGCCGTTTGGCAAGAATACAAGCCGGTGATGGTTTTGCGAATTAAAGCGCAAACTTCATTGGCTTGTTCAGCGGTTGCCGTGCGACCGGTACCGATAGCCCAAACAGGTTCGTAAGCAATAATAATTCTCGACAATTCTTCTTTGGAAACACCGCCGAGAGCGATTTTCGTTTGCATAGCAACCACTTCACCGGTGATACCTTGTTCGCGTTGTTCTAAATATTCGCCAACGCACAAAATCACGGTCAAGCCGGCATCCAAAGCGGCACGCACGCGTTTTTGAACGGTAACGTCAGTATCACCAAAGTAGGTGCGGCGTTCACTGTGACCTAAAATAACGTAGCCAACGCCCATGGCTTTGAGCATTTCAGCGGAAATTTCGCCGGTGTAAGCACCGGATTTTTCCCAGTGGCAGTTTTGTGCGGCCACACCGATTTTGCTCCCCTTTACAGCTTCTAACGCTGCTGCCAAGTCCACAAACGGAACACCGACAATCACGTCACAAGTAGCATCTTTCACAAGTGGTTTGATTTCTTCAATTAAAGCAGTGGTTTCTGCCGGAGTTTTGTTCATTTTCCAGTTGCCGGCGATAACATATTTACCCATTTTTATATCTCCTTTTTGTTTTTGGATTATTTATCACTCATTGCCGCGATACCCGGCAATTCTTTACCCTCTAAGAATTCGAGAGAAGCACCGCCGCCGGTGGAAATGTGGCTCATTTTGTCACCAAAGCCAAGAGTGTTCACCGCTGCAGCCGAGTCACCGCCACCGATAATGGTAGTTGCATCAGTTTGGGCCAAAGCTTTTGCCACCGCAATGGTGCCTTCTGCTAATACCGGGTTTTCAAACACACCCATCGGGCCGTTCCACACCACCGTTTTGGCAAGTTTTACTTCGTTTGCAAACAGTTCTGCCGTTTTCGGACCGATATCGAGGCTCATTTTGTCTGCCGGAATGGCATCAGCGTTTACCACTTCAAAATCAATCGGTGCATCAATCGGGTCCGGGAACGAAGCGACAATCTTGCAGTCCACCGGTAACAGCAGTTTCACGCCTTTTTGCTCGGCACGCACTAACATCTCACGGCAATAGTCGATTTTTTCGGCATCCAACAAGGAAGTGCCAACCGAATAGCCTTTTGCCGCCAAGAAGGTATACGCCATGCCGCCGCCGATAATCAAGGTGTCGGCTTTGTTGAGCAGATTTTCAATCACGTTGAGTTTGTCTGCCACTTTGGCTCCGCCCAAGATGGTAACAAACGGACGAACCGGATTTTCCACCGCATTGCCCAAAAATTTGATTTCTTTTGCCATCAAATAGCCGTTTGCCGATTCTTCCACAAAGGAAGCTACGCCCACGGTGGAGCAATGTGCACGGTGAGCAGCACCAAATGCATCGTTAACAAACAAATCGCACAGCGAAGCCAAGTCTTTGGAAAACGCTTCGCCGTTTTTGGTTTCTTCTGCACGGTAGCGTGTGTTTTGCAACAACACGACTTCGCCGTCCTTCATTTCGGCAACCGCTTTGCGGGCGTTATCCCCTACCACGACGTCGTCTGCCGCAAAAACTACTTCACAACCCAGTTTTTCGCTCAAACGCACAGCAACCGGCGCCAACGAAAATTCGGGTTTCGGCTCACCCTTCGGTTTGCCCAAGTGAGAGCAGAGAATAACTTTTGCTCCGTTTTTTATCAAATATTGAATGGTAGGAAGCGCTGCAACAATGCGGTTTTCGTCCGTAATTACACCGTTTTTCAGCGGTACGTTGAAATCGCAACGCACTAATACGCGCTTACCTTGCACATTCAAATCCTCTACTGTTTTTTTGTTCAAAAGATTCATGAAAGAATGCCCCTTTCCCGTGTTTTATGGAACGCGCTTTCCTACACGCCCATATTAGGGATATTTTACCCTTTTTCTTTTGGTTTTTCAAGTATATCTGTAAAAAAATTCAAAAAATTGTGAAAAATTTGTCAATTTCGTGTTTTCCACTTGCGGTTCCGCTTACGGTTATAGCGAATATTCAAAATTACGTATCCCACGGCAAGCAAAATTAGCAAAATAACAAACGCTAACGTCCAACCCGAAAACAAAATGCTGTGAATGTTGCTCCAAAGGGCATACAGAAAATTGCGTGGTGCCTCTTCCCCGGCAACTATCGATACGCTGCCAATGCATTTTCCGTCTAATTGTATTTCCAAGGTGCCAAGCTGCTGTCCTTTTTTTACAGGGGCGGTGCAATAGTCTTTTTCGGTTGTGATTTTACGGGTTGCCGCATCTAAATCTGTTCCCTTTTTCACCCCCGTGAACAAATCTTTTTCCGGCACCAGAGAAACGGTGTTTCGCTTTGCGCAATCTTTGACTTTTAGGCGTCCTACCGGCTCGTTTTTGCGTACCAGAGTGGCATATTCAAAACCGATAAGACCCCACCGTATCAAGCGCCGTGCATCGGCATAGCCGGTATTGATGACCTCGCCTTCTTTATCCTTTCGCGGTCCGCCCAGCACCACCGCCATATATTCGTAGCCGTTTCTGCTTCCGTACGCCATAAGCGATTGTTCCGTTACGGTACCGCCGGTTCGTCCGCCTGTAGCGTACGAGTAATATACAGAGGTGGACGCACGCACCATATCGTTACTACACGGCCAACTGCGGCGGTCGCCTCCCGAAACCGGTTGCACGGTCCATTGTGTCAGTTCCAGCATGTTGCGTATTTCCGAATATTGCATGGCATACCGCGAAAAGGTCACAATGTCGCGTGCCGACATGTATTGGCCTTCTTCGTTAAGTCCGATAACATTGGTAAAATGAGAGTTTTTACATCCCAATTCCTCAGCAAAAGCGTTCATGCCCTCCACAAAGGCTTCGGGTGTACCGCTGAGCACGGTTGCCAAGGTGACTGCCGCATCCGCCGCCGTTTGCATGGTGGAAAGGGTGAGCAAATCCTTTACCGTCCAAACCTCACCAAACTCCATGAGCGCTACGTGCAAGCCGGTGCCTGCCACGTAGGTGTTAAACAGCGATAACGTGTACGAGGCCGTTTCCTTGTACATATCGATATTTTTTTCCTTGATGAGCTTCATAGCATAGCCCATCATCGCC
>JAGBSU010000170.1 GCA_017631705.1 Clostridia bacterium
AAAAGCACGTCGGGCAAAATACCACCGACGGTGGTAAAGCGGAGATATCCATCATCGGTAATACCGGTAATAATACCGCCCACCTCGTCCATGTGTGCGGCAAACATCACTTTTTTCGGTGCCGATTGCTTTCCTTTAAGAAAAACCAAACAATTTCCCAGCCGGTCAACATGAATATCCGACACAGCCGGTGCATTTTCAAGTTCTTTCATAAGGAATTGCCGAACAAGCATTTCATGACCGGAAACACCGGAAAAACGCCCGAGTTCTTTTACTAAATTAATCATGCAAAGCACCACCTTCCAGTACGAAAGAGGCCAACAATTTGGCTGTGGCATCGATATCGTGCAACGATACGGTTTCTACCGGTGTATGCATATACCGCAGCGGTATCGAGAGCAGTCCGGTAGCCACACCTTCACCGGAAATACCAATATTATCGGCATCCGTACCGGTGCTTTCCCCCATTACTTCGTATTGAACGGGAATAGCGTGTTTTGTCGCCAAATCACGCAAGGTATTTGTAACATTCAAGTCTAACGCGGGCGATATTCCTAACATAACGCCGCCGCCTAACACACCACATTCGCGTTTATCGGCATCCGGTGTATGGGCAAAACTGACGTCGACACTAATTGCCGCATCGGGTTTAACAGAAAAAGTCGCCGTACGTGCACCACGCGTGCCCAATTCTTCCTGCGTGCAAAAGGCTACCGCCAAACGAACCGGCAACGGTTTCTCCTTTAAATACTCTAATGCCTGCAAAATGGCGGCAACACCTGCACGATTATCCAGCGCTTTGGCGCAGACATTGTCACCCAGCAACTCATCAAAATGCGGTGTGAACAAGGTTTTTGTTCCAAGAGGAATTGCTATATCCGCCTCTTCTTTGCTCATACCGACGTCAACACCGCGTTCGGATAACTCCGGCACGGTGTTTTCTTTCTTTTGCGAAAGATGCGGCGGTACGGTGCAAAATATACCGCTGATAGGCGGATTAGTCAGCACGGTAACCGATGCGTTTGAAAGCGTGCGATTATCTACCCCACCGCAAGCGGAAAGGTGTAAAAAACCTTGCTCGTCGATATACGAAACGACAAAGCCGATTTCATCAATGTGCGCTTCCAACAAAACCGTCGGTGCATTTTTATCAGCAGACGGTAGAAAACCCCATACATTTCCCAACGCATCCCGATGGATATCTTGCGTATAGTTTCGCAGATATTGTTCCGCTGTTTTTGAGGCTTCATCAACACCGTTTACACCGGTAGAAAGACAAAGCTCTTTGAGCATTGATTTTAGTTCCATGATGTATCCTTTCACAGAGCGTTCACTAACTCTTTAAAGTGATTGCCTCGTTCTTCAAAATTCTTGTACATATCAAAACTGGCACTGGCAGGCGACAAGAAAACAATATCGCCCTCTTTTGCTGTTTCTTTTGCCGCATTTACCGCTTTTTCCATGTTATCCACTCGTATGATAGGCAAATCGGAATTCGCCCGAATGGCAGCTTCAATCGCATTTGCAGTGGCACCAAGTAAAATGGCGGTTTTTACGGTTTTTGCGGCAATCGGACCAAGCGGTTCATACGGGATATGTTTATCGTATCCGCCGGCAATTAAAATCACTTTACGATCAAAGGCTTTCAGTCCGGCAATGGTGCGCGATGGACTGCTACCGATCGAGTCATTATACCATTTGACACCGTTTAAGGTGCGTACCAATTCGCAACGATGCGGGACACCGCCGAATGTGCGTGCATAGTGTGCCATGACATCAACCGGCACCTCACCCCATACCGCCGCAAATGCGGCAAGATAGTTTTCGATATTATGTGTGCCGGGAAGATTGATTTCATTAGCAGGTAAAATCGGTGTCGCGGAACAGCCGTCTGTCGCGTACAGTATTCCGTCGTCACCTAGATAAGTGCCACGTTCTACTTTATGCAACCGAGAGAACCACCAAACTTCGCCCTTACAATCATTGGCAAAAGCAGCGGTTTGGGCATTATCGGCATTCAACACTGCACGGTCGTTTTCTGTTTGATAGCGTACCAAGTTCTTTTTAGCATCAATATATTCTTGCATATCGGTATGCCAATCTAAATGGTTGGGCGCTACGTTTGTTATCACTGCCACGTGCGGACTTTGTTCCATGCGGGTGAGTTGAAAGCTGGAAAGTTCCGATACCGCCACGTGCTGGGCGGTGATACCTTCCACAATCGGCAACAAAGGGCGACCGATATTGCCACCCAAATGTACCGTTTTCCCCGCCGCCTCCAGTAAGCCGGCAACGATTGTGGTTGTGGTGGTTTTACCATCCGAACCGGTTACGCTGTAAATGGGTGCAGGGCAACAATCAAAAAACAATTCCATTTCCGACGTGACGGTTTTTCCTTGCGCTCGTGCTGCTTCAAACTCCGGCAAATACGGTTTCATACCCGGTGTGCGTAAAATAATATCTGCATCCAACTGAGAAAGATACGATTCACCGAGTTGTAAGGTAACACCGCTGTTTTCCAATTTGTCTGCCACATCACCCAATTCTTCACGCGTACGCTTATCACAAGCGACCACGTTTGCACCGTGTTGGAGTAATTGAAATACCACCGGCGTATTGTTTTTACCAATACCGCATACCGCGACGGTTTTCCCGGCAATTTCTTTGTAAAATTTCTCAATTGTCACTATTACCACACCTTTTTCTCACAATAGTACTATTATACTGTGTGTTCTAAAAAATATCAACCGGTGAAAACAAAAAAAGACGGAGTAACGCTCCGTCTTTTTTATGCAAGTGTTTTATTCTTTGAGTTCTGCGTTAAAAGCGGCAATTCTTTCTTTGCTGCCACGCAGTAAGTAACCGATAACCATTACTACCGCGAAAACAATCAAGTAATACACCGCACGCATTTTGTATGCTGAGGAAGCAGCATATACCATGAATACGCAAGTAATAATAGCGAGAACCGGCATAACAAAACGTTTGAAAGGATTGACATCCTTTTCCCGTGCCATGAAAACAAGGAAAATCGGAATATACGCCGCATACAGAGTGATAATTGGCAACTCATCGTTTTCCCAAGCAAAAATGCCCGGCAAAATATTGATGCCGCATTCGCCGAGATGCCATTGTAACATCCAAAAAGCACACGCTATCAAACCAAAAATCGAAGAGTTGGTCGGCATGTTGGTTTCTCTATCCACTTGGTTGAACACTTTGGGAGCAGGACCCATACCACGCGCAGCAACCGAATACATACCACGGCAGCAGCCGAGCATTAAGCCGTTCATGGTACCTAAGCAAGAAATGATAACAAACACATAGGCAATGGTACCGAAAACAGGATTGCCGAACAATGCTGCGAAAGCATCTTTCGGGATGTTGCCGGAAGCCATCAAATCTTTTGAGGAAAGAGCACCGGTAAGACCCAAGTAATATGCCAAATACACGAGAATAACAATGATAGAGCCAATGATTAAGGCACGAGGTAAATTCTTTTTGGAATCTTTGAGTTCTGCATTAATAGAGGTGGTAATAATCCAACCCTCATAAGCAAACGCGAAGGCCGCGACCGCTGCAAAAAACGAACCGTTAGAACCGCCTTCGGATTGAATTGTCATAGTAAGAGCTTCCACCGTTTGACCGTTTATTAAGCCCACAATCGTGCCGATAATAGCCATTAGTGCTAACGGAATCAATTTGATAAAAGTAGTAGAAACTTGGAAGCGACCGGCTAATTTTGGTGACAAAGAATTCATGGCATAACCAAGAATTAAATAAAATGCCGCCAAAACCAAATGTTCACCGGAACCTGCGTCCCAATTAAACAAGGTGCAAGTATAAAGA
>JAGBSU010000171.1 GCA_017631705.1 Clostridia bacterium
AACGCTTCCGCGGGCGCGAACCCTTCCATGAGTATTCCCAAAAACAAAACGCAGGTGCAAAATAACCTCAACGTGCGTTTCTCGGACGTTGCAGGCGCAGAGGAAGAAAAGGAAGAACTTAAAGAAATTGTTGAATTTTTGCGTTCACCGAAACAATTCAAGGAATTAGGTGCTCGTGTACCTAAGGGTGTTTTGTTAGTAGGCCCTCCGGGTACCGGTAAAACGTTATTGGCACGTGCTGTGGCAGGTGAAGCGGGCGTTCCGTTTTTCTCGATTTCCGGTTCGGATTTCGTGGAAATGTACGTTGGTGTCGGTGCTTCCCGCGTGCGTGATTTGTTCGAGCAAGCCAAGAAAAACTCGCCGTGCATTATTTTCATTGACGAAATTGATGCGGTGGGTCGTCAACGTGGTGCCGGTTTGGGTGGCGGTCACGACGAGCGTGAACAAACTTTAAACCAATTACTGGTTGAAATGGACGGTTTTGGTGCCAACGAAGGTGTTATTATGATGGCGGCTACCAACCGCCCCGATATTTTGGATCCCGCGTTAATGCGTCCCGGCCGTTTTGACCGTCAAGTCGTGGTCAATTATCCGGACGTAAAGGGGAGAGAGGCTATTTTACGCGTACACGCCAAAGGTAAACCTCTTGGCCCGGATGTTGACTTGTCGGTCATTGCTAAAGCAACGGTCGGTTTTACCGGTGCAGATTTGGAAAACTTGCTCAATGAATCGGCTTTGTTGGCGGCACGTCGCGGTCACCATTCTCTGACGATGGCAGAAGTGGAAGAAGCCACTTTAAAGGTCATTATGGGTACGGAGAAACGCAGTCACGTGATTTCCGAACGTGATAAACGTATCACCGCTTTCCATGAAGCAGGTCATGCTGTGGTTTCCTATTTCTGTCCCACGCAAGACCCGGTGCATCAAATTTCCATTATTCCGCGCGGTATGGCGGCCGGTTACACCATGAATTTGCCTTCCGACGACCATAGACATCTCACCAGAAATCGCATGCTGGAAGATGTCGAGGTGCTGTTAGGCGGTCGTGTGGCGGAAGAACTGATTATCGGGGATATTTCTACCGGTGCTTCCAACGACTTAGAGCGTTCTACCGAAACGGCTCGTAAGATGGTTACCAAATACGGTATGAGCAAGAAGTTGGGCCCGGTGGTATTTGGTTCTTCCGATTCTAACGAAGTATTCCTTGGCCGTGATTTTGGTCATACGCGTAACTATTCCGAAGAAGTTGCCGCACAGATTGACGAAGAAATCAGCAAAATTATCACGGACGCCTACAAGCGTACCACGCAAAAGTTGACCGATGCGCGTGAAAAACTGCACATCGTCGCCGAATACCTTATCGCGAACGAGAAGATGAGTGGTGATCAATTTATTGCCGTAATGGAAGGAAAAGAAATCCCCGAATATTCTTCTTCCTCTTTGTTCACCCCGAAAGATAAATAATCATAATAAAAAAACAACCGTATGTTTTAAAGCATACGGTTGTTTTTTTTGAGATTATTAGAATCAAGTGTTACCAATAGTAATGTTTTGGACAACGTCGGCAACATCCTCACAAGCATCTAAACAGTTTTCAAAGTAGTTAAGAATACTGCGCCACGCAAGTACTTCCATCGGGTCTTTAGAGGTGGTGTATAGGGTGCGTAACGATTCAATGTACGCTTTGTCACCCTCTTCTTCCAAACGGTTGATCTCAATAATTAAATCTTTCAAGATTTTTGATTTTTTGAAGTTCGGGAACTCTACCAGCAAGTTCTTTGTGGCTTCACAGCAGTTAATCAACAAGGAGGCAAAATGTAAAGCTTCCGGACGAATGGTAGTAATACCGGTGATGTAAATGTGAATTAAAATATCCTCAATACCATCGGTAACATTATCAATATTTTGGCTGAGTTCCATAATATCGTCGCGCTCTAACGGCGTGATAAAGGCTCGTAAAATTTCATCTGACAACTCATGCTTTTTACTGTCACCGTGATGCTCAATTTCGTGGAGTTGGTTTAATTTTTCCTTCAAAGAATCTGCGTTGAAATCCGATAAAATTTGTTGTAGGAAC
>JAGBSU010000172.1 GCA_017631705.1 Clostridia bacterium
ATCGTAGGTAATAGTGCAACAAATGGCGGTGGTGGAGTGAACAATAACAGGGGAACATTCACCATTAACGGTGGCACTATCATAGGTAATAGGGGCGGAAACGGTGCCGGTGTGGAGAACAGTGCCACTATCTTCATGAATGGTGGTAACTTCCAGAAGAACACTACAACGGGATATGGTGGAGGTGTGTATAACTATACGAATACCTTCAAAATGAAGGGAGGTATAATTGCAGACAACTCGGCCAGAATAGGTACCGGTGTGTACAACGACAAGTCCGCCGCAATATTCACTATGGAAGGTGGTGGTATTATAGATAAGATCTACCGAAACAACGGTACTATCACCATTAACGGCGGTTATTTCAGTGTTGATGCTAAAAACAGCATAGACAAAGCATGGTTGGGCGAAGGACTCATTTGGGGCAACAATAGCGGTAACGACGCACGGTATCCCAAAGTTGACTTCCCCCATAAACCGGAAGGAATACCATATATTACCGTAATAAAATCCAACGGAACCACGCCTATAACCGACTTGACCACATTTAGCGCACTAAGCAGCGACGGTGCAACATACAAGTTGTTGCGGAATGTACAGTTGATAAACGACCTTACTGTGCCTGCAAATGCTTCTGTTACCTTGGACTTAAACGGATTTGTTCTTAAAGGTACGGGGAAAGGCAGTGTTATAACCGTCAACAAGGACCTTACTCTCATTGACAGCAACTCCACGGCGGTGCATAAATACACCAAGGCTGACAACGGCCTTTACACCTGGGATGAGGCCAACGGTACAATTGAACTTGCCGGTGGTGTCATTACCGGCGGTTACGGTGATTCCAATGGCGGCGGAGTGAACAACAAGGCTACTTTCACCATGGACGGCGGAAACATTATTGGTAACCGTGCCAAAGTCGATGGTGGCGGTCTTTACAACAAAGACGGCACCGCTTATGTAAACGGCGGTATCATCGAAGGGAACACAGCAGGAACCGGTGGCGGCGGCATTTGGACTCAAAAATCTCTTACCGTAAGTGGCGGTGTGATTAGAGATAACATTGCCGGTAGCGATACGGGATACAACATTGAAGTCAGCACCAGCAATAACACGGCAACATTCAACATGAAAGGTGGTGAAATTTACGGTACAGCAGGTAGTTCGATACGTATTTACGGATCGCAAGCCACATTTACCATGACCGGAGGGGGAATTATCGGAAAAATTGCCTCAGCCAATAAAAGTACAATCACCATTAGTGGTGGCTTCTTCGGAACCGATGCCAAAAACAGCATAGACACGTCCTGGGTGACGAAAGATTCCGAATGGGGTGACAACGACGGCAGTGATGCATTGTATTCGACGGCGGATTATCCCCATAAACTGAGTGCGCCCTATGTTGCCGTAACAAAGGACGGTCGCACAAGCTATATAGACAAAGAGGGATTGAAAACATTCAGCGCACTATCCTCCGACGGCGCAACCTATAAGTTGCTGCGGAACGTGGAGCTCGTAAGCGCCCCATTGACTGTTCCCGACACTGCCACAGTTACCTTGGACTTGAACGGTTTTGTCCTTAAAGGCACGGGAACAGCCGGTGTCATAACCAATAACGGTAACCTCACCCTCATTGACAGTAACGCTTCGGCGGTGCATAAATACACCAAGGGCGACGACGGTCTTTACACCTGGGATGATGCCAATGGTACTATCACAGTAAAAGGTGGAGCCATTACCGGCGGCAACGTGTCGTCGGGTGGCGGTGTAGATAACAATGGCACCTTCACTATGGAAAGTGGCAGCATTGTAGGCAACACGGCGAAAAACGGTAGCGGTGTGTACAACTACGGCACCTTCATTATGCACGGTGGCAGCATTGTGGGTAACACGGCGACACTGTATGGTGGCGGTGTGTGCAACTACAACGCCACCTTCACCATGGAAGGTGGCAGCATTGCGGGCAACACGGCGGAAAACAACGGTGGCGGTGTGAGCAACAGCTACAAAGGCACCTTCACCATGAATAGTGGCGGTATAAAGGACAAGATTTATCAAAGCAACAGTACCATCTCAATTAACGGCGGCTATTTTGGGGAAGATGCCAAAAACAGCATAAAACCAGATTGGTTGGGCGGAGGTGTCTCAATTGGCGAAAATGACGGTAGCAATGTGACCTACCCGAAGAGTGACTTCCCCTATCAACTCGG
>JAGBSU010000173.1 GCA_017631705.1 Clostridia bacterium
TTCAAAAGAAGCCTGCTCAGGCACTAACAAAAACAGCGGAGCGGCAGTTTGGGCGGCAAGACGGTGCAAATCCTCGTACAAGGCACTCGTTTTGCCGGTGCCGGACCGCCCGATAAACAATTGCAGCAAAAGGGACACCTCCTTTTCAAAAATGACGGAATATTATAATATTGTTATAATACCAAATTTCGAAAATCAAATCAATAAGTTGGCGAAAATACCGCCAAAAAATTTTTTATAAAAAACACTTGACCGATTGGCAAAAGTGTGGTAAACTTGTTGTACCTCAAAAGGGGTTTATTTTTTTGCGCTGTTTTTTAGGCTGGTGAGAGTCGAGCCCTTTGCGGTTTTGCTCACCGCTTTTATCCGTGCGGGTTTGTGCTCGTTTTTGCAAGGCGACAGCCTTGCGGCAAACTTACACTGCCCCGCACAAAAAATTCGGCGGCAGAAACTCTGCCGACCTGCAAAAATGAAAATTTTTGTGTGAGAGGAAGCCGAAAAACGAAGGAATACTAACGTATTTCAAGTTTTGAGGCAAACTATCACCGTAAATTTTCTTTTGCAGGCGTAAAGAGTTCGACTCCCGCCAGCCTAAGTGCGTAAAAATCCCTGAGGGAGGCTCAAAAAACCCGCAAGGGAATTATCGGAGGTGCCGTTATGAGAGTGAAAATCACATTGGCTTGCAGCGAGTGCAAGCAACGCAACTACAACACCATGAAGAACAAGAAGAATGACCCTGACAGACTGGAAATGAACAAATACTGTCGTTTCTGCCGCAAACACACTGTGCATAAGGAAACCAAATAATCAGAAAGGAGAATTGTTATGGTATTTTGGGGATTCATTTTAGCCGTAGCCGCTCTGTTAACCGTGTTGGTTACGTTCCTCAGCAGCCTGAACATCTTTTCTGATATGAGTGCCTTAGGCATGGGTGCATGGTTTTCTCGTTTCTTTGCTCCGGAGTATCTCACAGGCAAAAAGATTTCGTTCTTCATTGCCTTGGTGCTTTTGGTGGTGGGTGTCATTATGTTTTTTGTCGGTCGTGCCCGTGCGGCAAAATCCGGCGAAAGCGATGCCAAGACCGAAAAGAGCGTGAAATTCCTTCGCGACCTAAAAGGTGAATTCAAAAAAATCACATGGCCGACGTTGCCGAGTGTTGTCCGCAACACCGGTGTTACTTTGGCGTTATGTGCTGTGTTCGGTGCTATCATTTGCCTGATTGACCTTGCATTAGGTCAATTGGTTAAATTGTTGCTCACAATGTAAGGAGGGATCCCATGGCTGATGAGGCAAGATGGTATGTAGTCCATACCTATTCCGGCTATGAGAATAAAGTGGCCACCAATCTCGAAAAGATTGTGGAAAACCGCAAACTGCAAGATTGGATTCACGAAATTTCCATTCCCACCGAAACAGTGACCGAGATTAAAGACGGTCAGAAAAAAGAAGTAGAACGCAAAATTTTTCCGGGCTATGTGCTTGTGAAAATGGTCATGAGCGACGAATCGTGGTACGTCGTGCGTAACACGCGCGGTTGCACCGGTTTTGTCGGTCCCAATGGCAAACCCACCCCGCTGACGGAAGAAGAAGTTGCCGCTTTGGGTGTGGAAAAACGCTCTATCGAAATCAACTACGCGGTAGGCGACACGGTCAACATCGTGGACGGCCCGTTGGAGAACTTCTCCGGCCGTGTAGACGAAATCGATCAAGAGAAAAACAAAGTCCGCGTCACAGTTTCCATGTTCGGCAGAGAAACCTCTGTGGAATTGGAACTGGATCAAGCGGAACTCATGGAATAAGCGATTTATTCCAGCGTAAACAAGAGGTTCTGGGCGAACGCCCTTTCCTGTGCGTCGGACACTTTTCCGACTGTGGGAGGTGCAACGGCAAGCAGTTGTCCGGATGCGCCGCCTTACCACAATTTTTGGAGGTGCAAGAAAAATGGCTCAAAAGATTACAGGGTACATTAAACTGCAAATTCCGGCGGGTAAAGCAACGCCGGCACCCCCTGTTGGTCCTGCGCTTGGTCAACACGGTGTGAACATCATGGCTTTTACAAAAGAATTCAACGAGCGCACAAAGAACGATGCCGGCTTAGTCATCCCCGTGGTGATTACCGTATACGCCGACCGTTCCTTCACATTCATCACGAAGACCCCTCCGGCAGCTGTCTTAATCAAGAAGGCTTGCGGCATCGAAACCGCTTCCGGCGTTCCGAACAAGACAAAAGTCGCCAAGATTACCAAGGAGCAAGTCAAGAAAATTGCCGAAACCAAAATGCCCGACTTGAATGCCGCTAACATCGAATCCGCCATGAGCATGGTGGCCGGTACGGCACGCAGCATGGGTATTGAAGTTGTCGATTAATTTCGGTATGTTCCGGGTGGGAGGAACCACTAACCATTCCGATTTACCACTCATGCCAACCACAGCAATGCTGTGTGGATGGTAACAAACAGGGAGGAAAAAACCAAATGAAACATGGTAAAAAATATGTCGATAGCGCTAAGCTCATCGACCGTAGCACACAATATGATATTGCCGAGGCGTTAGACATCGCCGTTAAGACCGGCAAAGCCAAATTTGACGAAACCGTTGAAGTTCATGTCAAATTGGGTGTCGATAGCCGTCACGCTGACCAACAAGTCCGCGGCGCTGTCGTGTTACCGAACGGCACGGGTAAAAACCTGCGCGTTTTGGTATTTGCCAAAGAAGATAAGCATCAAGCCGCACTGGATGCCGGCGCAGATTTCGTCGGTGCCGACGAATTGGTTGCCAAAATCAACGGCGGTTGGATGGATTTCGATGTCGTGATTGCCAGCCCCGATATGATGGGCTTGGTCGGCCGTTTGGGTAAAGTGCTCGGCCCCCGTGGTTTGATGCCGACCCCGAAAGCCGGTACCGTCACGCCGGACGTTGCTAAGGCTGTAGCCGAAGCAAAAGCCGGTAAAATCGAATACCGTTTGGACAAAACCAACATCATTCACTGCCCCATCGGCAAAGTGTCTTTCGGTGTTGAAAAACTCCAAGAAAACTTCGATGCCTTGTTAGGTGCGATTGTTCGTGCCAAACCGGCAGCCGCCAAGGGTCAATACATTCGCTCTTGTGTTGTGGCGTCCACCATGGGCCCCGGCGTGAAAATCAACCCTGCCAAAATCAGCGGATAAAAAGTACTTGCTTTTTATCAAACTATCTGTTATAATAACGATTGCTGTTCTTCCACAGACAGTGGGTGTACTGTAAAAGTACTTAAATCTTGCCCACCGAGGTTGCAACGGTAATACGCAGGCACAAAGCCTTAGTGTGTTATCATCGCCCTTTCTGTGTGAGCAGAAAGGGCGTTTCTTTTAAGAAAAACGGCATGTTATATAGGCTGGCGAGAATCGAACCCCTTTACGGTTTCGCTCGCCGCCTTTACTCGCGCGGGTTTGTGCTCGTTTTTGCAAGGCGACAGCCTTGCGGCAAACTCGCACTTCCCCGCACAAAAAATTCGGCGGCAGAAACTCTGCCGACCTGCAAAAGTAAAAATTTTTGTGTGAGAGGAAGCCGAAAAACGCAGGAATGCCAACGCATTTCAAGTTTTGAGGCAAACTATCACCGGAAATTTTCTTTTGTAGGCGTAAAGAGTCTAATCAGGAGGTGAAATGTTAATATGCCAAGTCAACAAGTATTACAAGCAAAACAAGAGTTGGTAGCAGGCTTGACCGAAAAACTCAACGCCGCTAAAGCCGGTGTGATTGTGGATTATTCCGGAATCACCGTGGCAGACGATACCGCTCTTCGCCGTTCCTTGCGTGAAGCCGGTGTGGAATATTCGGTGGTGAAAAACACCCTGTTAGGCCGCGCTGCGGATAACGCTGGTTTGGGCGATTTAAAAGAAGTGCTGCAAGGCACTACCGCTATCGCTATTTCTACGGAAGACGAATTAGCCCCCGCCAAAGTTCTGTGCGAATACGCCGAGAAACACGATAATTTCAAGGTGAAAGCCGGTTTCTTTGAGGGCAAAGCCGTGTCTGCTGAAACGGTTAAAGAACTTTCCAAAGTTCCGCCGAGAGAAGTGTTGTTGGCAATGTTCCTTGGTGGCTTGAATGCCACCGTGGCCGGTTTGGCCCGTGCGCTCAATGCTGTTGCTGAAAAGCAAGGCGGCGAAGCCCCTGCAGAAGCGTAATGTCTGCATCATTCTTTTCAAAAATATTTTAAAAACGGAGGTAAATACTCATGTCTGAAAAAATCACTAACATGATTGAAGAAATCAAAGCATTAACCGTTCTCGAATTGAACGAATTAGTCAAAGCTATCGAAGAAGAATTCGGCGTTTCCGCCGCTGCTCCCGTGGCTGTTATGGCTGGTGGCGCTGCTCCGGCTGCTTCCGCTGAAGAAAAGAGCGAATTTGATGTTGTTCTCGCCGAAGCCGGCCCGAACAAAATCAACGTTATCAAAGTGGTTCGCGAAATCACCGGTCTCGGCTTGAAAGAAGCTAAAGAAATGGTTGACGGCGCTCCGAAAACCGTTAAAGAAGCTGCTGGCAAAGACGATGCTGAAGAAATCAAAAAGAAACTCGAAGAAGCCGGCGCCAAAGTCGAACTCAAATAAGTTTCCTTTTACAAAACAAGGCGATGTGGGAATCCACATCGTCTTTTTGTTTTTTAGAAAAACCTAATCCCGGTTCTTCCTTTTTTAAAAAAGATATGGTATACTGTTACTCAAAGGGAGTGTGCTACATGGATTGGTTAGAAATTAAAATTGCCATTCCTACCGAAACGGTAGATGAAGCCTCAGCAATCGCCAATATGGTGGTGCCGTACGGCATCTATATTGAAGACTATAACGACTTGGAACAAGGCGCGTGGGAAATCGCTCATATCGATTTAATCGACGAAGATTTACTTAAAAAAGACCGTTCCACCGCCTATATCCACGTCTATTTTGACCCAACCGAAAACCCGGCAGAAGCGGTAGCTTTCCTAAAAGAACGCTATGCCGCGGCGAACATTTCGTGCACGGTCGAAACCAACCACGTGCACGAACAGGATTGGGCAAACAATTGGAAAAAATATTTTAAACCCTTGTCTGTCGGCGAAAAATTGCTCATTTGCCCTTCGTGGGAAACGGTGGAGAATCCGGAACAACGCACCATTCTTTCCATCGACCCTGGCATGGCATTCGGTACGGGCGGTCACGATACGACCCGTATGGTACTCGAAGCGATGGAGCCGTTCATCACCCCCGACACCGCGGTGTTGGATGTCGGTTGTGGCAGCGGTGTACTCTCTATTGCCGCCTTGCTGTTAGGTGCTAAAAATGCCGTCGGTGTCGACATTGACGAACTGGCGGTCAAGATGGCGGTAGAAAATGGCTTGCAAAACGGCTTGCAACCGCCAAAATACACCATTTTACAAGGTGATTTGGTGCAAAAAATCTCCGGCACCTACGATTTGGTGGTTGCCAACATCGTAGCCGATGCGATTTTACTGTTATCACCTGCCATTCCCGCGTTTTTGAAACCCGACGCCACCTACATCGTTTCGGGTATTCTTGCCGAACGCGGCGACGAAGTAGCAAACGGCTTGTCCGCTTGCGGCTTTACCGTCTGTAAGCGTATTGAACGCGGCGGTTGGGTATGCCTTGTTTGCCGAAAGGAGTAAACTATGTCACGCTTTTTTGTTCCGCCGTTTTTCGGTGATACGGTGACAATCACGGGCGAAGACGCCCATCACATTTACCGCGTATTACGCATGAAAATCGGCGAAAAAATCACCGTATGCGACGGTATCGGTCACGATTACGCTTGTACCGTCACAGCACTGTCGGACACCGATGTGCAGTTGCAAGTTGTCGAACAAAGCGAAACCACGTGTGAACCGACCACCGCGGTCACCTTGTATCAAGGCTTGCCCAAAAGCGATAAAATGGAATGGATTATCCAAAAATGTGTCGAAATCGGCATCACACGCATCGTGCCGGTTGCCATGTCGCGTAGTGTTGTCAAACTCAACGCCGCCGAGGGCGAGAAAAAACAAAAACGCTGGCAAAAAATCGCCGCCGGAGCCGCCGAACAAAGCGGTCGCGGCTGTATTCCCGAAGTGGCGTTACCGATTTCGTTTAACGAGGCGTTAAAACAACTGCAAAACGAATACGTTATCACCTTTTACGAGGGTGGCGGAGAATCGCTTTCCGCATTGGTGGATGCGAACACTCGTCAAGTTTCCATCGTTGTCGGTCCCGAGGGTGGATTTGATGTTTCGGAAATCGAACAACTGCAACAACACGGTGCCAAAACCGCCACACTCGGCAAACGCATTTTGCGTTGCGAAACCGCACCGCTCGTGGCATTGTCGGTGATTATGCAATTAACGGAAAATTTGAATTTATGATTGAAAACCGCAAAAAATATGATATAATAACCTTAAACCCGCCGTGTTGCGACACGGCATGCGGCTTTGCCGCTTACAAGGCTAATAGTATCAAAAAAAGGAGAGAAGAAATATGGCTATTACAAAAGATATGATTATCGGTGATATTTTGGATATGGACAGAACGACTGCTCCGTACTTTTTAGAAATGGGTATGCATTGTTTGGGTTGCCCCTCGGCTCGTGGTGAAACGTTGGAGCAAGCCTGCGCCGTTCACGGTGTCGATGCCGATGAATTGGTGGAAAAAATCAACGCTCATCTTGAAAAATAATTACGAAAGGCAGTCTTACACGGACTGCCTTTTCACTTAAGCAGAGAAGTCATATCCGAACACGCTGAAAACGGCAGAATTTCGGTGCTTTTCGGATTGTCGGCGTCGTCAGGCGCCAGCCTTGCCGACTTCTCTGCACCAAAAATCCCGCGAAATTCGGCTCGTTTTGAGTCAA
>JAGBSU010000174.1 GCA_017631705.1 Clostridia bacterium
CCATCGGTACGGATAAATAACGCTTCCACGTTATCCTGCGACTGTACCAGCGCCATTCCCTTTTCTTCACCCAACACAAAACACGCGGTAGAAAACGCATCCGCCATCGCCGAACTGCGGCAAACCACCGTCACCGAGGCGAGTCCGTTATCCACCGGCATTCCGGTTTTGGGGTCTAAAATGTGGTGATACCGCACACCATCCACGGTAAATCCTCTCTCATACACACCGGACGTCACAACCGAACTGTCCTCGCCGGTAATCACCGCGCAAAGCCGTGTGGTATCAAACGGGTCCTTCACACCGATACGAAACGGTTCCCCCTTCTTATTCCCACACATCACAATATTTCCGCCCAAATCAATCAGTGCCGAGGTAACCCCTTTTTCTTTTAGCACACGGCACACCGCATCGGCAATATACCCTTTGGCAATACCGCCCAAATCCACCGCACCGTTTGCCGAGAGTTGTGCCGTCGTATTTGTGAGCATCAACTGCCGATAATCCACTGCCTTTGCCGCTTGCGAAAGCATTTCCTTGGCGGGAACGGCAGGGTTTTCCGCTTTAAAATCCCAAAGCGCCGTAATCGGCCGCACCGTTAAGTCAAACGCACCGTCCGATAACTCGGCATACCGCTTGGCTTGCCACAACACCTCTGCCGTTTCGGGAGAAATCGCCACCGGATTGCCGGCGGCGGTGTTTAATCTTGTCACATCACTTCCATCGCGCGATATACTAAGCAGCGCTTCTAAACGCTCGATTTCATTAAAACAAGCCGTCAAGGCCTCTTCTGCCTTTTCTTGGGATATGTTGTCATATATGGTCACCGCCACCGCGGTATCCAACGCACAACCGGAGCGAGAAAACGAAGTTGCCACCGCACGACAACCGACCATACCACCGCACAATACAAGTGACACCATAGCCCATAGCCATCGTTTCATCGTTCCACCTCTTTCTTTTCTTATAGTGTATCATTTCTTTTATTGGTTTGTAAAGAAAAAGGTAACAAGTTTGTCACAATAATTGCGAATTTCTGCTTTAAAAGGTATACTATCTTTGATGAGTTTTTCAGAAAGGAGCGATAGTATGCGAAAACATTTGGCACATCTTGTCCGCAAAGACCTTACTTTTTTTCTTTCCTTATTGTTTTTGACTGTCATCCCGCTGTTTCCGGAATACTGCGCTCCTGTATTGGCTATCGGCTCGCTGTGTGCCGCTGTCAAAGATGCTCACAACCGCCAAACGACCGTCAAGCTCGGCACGCTGGGAAAATCTATATTGCTCTTTATTCTGTATCAACTGTTTACAGCGATATACTCTCAACATGTTGGCAACACCTTGTCAACGGTTGCCATGTGGTCTGTCATGTTTTGCGGGTACTTAGCGCTTACCACTACCGTGCATAATCAGCAACGGTTGCACACCGTCTTTCTGTTTATTGGTACCGTCGCCGGTATCGTTGGACTGATTTCTTGCTCTCAATACGTGTTACGCAATATTTTCGCCCAAAAACTCCCCAACCAAATTTGGTATACCTTAGATAAAAAACTATATGCGATATTCCCCATGAATATCGATTTACATTTGGGTTTCGACCGTTCTGCCGCCACCTTTAACAACCCCAACATTTTGGCAGAATATCTAATCATGGTTATCCCGTTCGTCGGGTATTCCGGTTTTACCGGCCCGCGTACTAAACAATCATTATTTATGCGTGGTTGCACGGTACTCGCGGTGCTGGGTGCTGTGATTTCGTTTTCGAGAGGTTCCTACATCGCCCTGCTGTCGATGTTACTGCTTATTTTAGCCTTGAATTTCAAACATTTAACACCGTTTGTGCTGTGCTTGGTCGCCGCCGTTTCCCTCATCCCCGAGGCGGTAACGAGTCGCTTTTTATCCATCGGCGCCACCACCGCCGACCATGCGATTACCGAACGATTTGACGTATGGAATGTTGCCGTTCAAACCATCATCGAACGTCCTTTATTTGGTTTAGGTGCCGGCATCTCAAATTTCTGGGAATGTCTCCAAAACACCAACATCAACGCTCCTCATTCACACAACCTTATTTTGCAAATGCTGGTTGAGGGCGGCTTTATCATGCTGTTCCTTATGTGTATTGTTTTTACCAAATTCCTGCAAAACGGATTAGAACTTACCGACTGCCATAACCGCGGTCGCAGTTTGGGTGTCACCTTAACCATGTTCATTATTGCCTTTGCGGTGCATGGCATGGTGGACTACCCCTTCTTATCCCCAAAACTGGTCGGCGCTTTTTTAATGGTTATCGGCATTGCCGATGCCGTTTCCCCTTTGTATTTGTATTCTTCTTCGCCCATGGTTTCCTTTATTCGCTATCCTGCCACGCTCTTCCAATCTGTCCGTCAGCGTTTCAAATCGCGAAAAAAATCACCACAAGCAGACCCTTAAACCCTGGCAGAAAAAATCAAATTGAAAATTTTTCAAATAACACTTGACTTTTTCTTAAAAACGCACTATAATCTACTACGGTCATTCGCTTATGCGCTCGTAGCTCAGCTGGATAGAGTGCTTGACTACGAATCAAGAGGTCAGGGGTTCGAATCCCTTCGGGCGCGCCAAAAAATACCGTTCACGCTTTTGTGTGAGCGGTATTTTTGCGTTTATATGAAAAAAGTGCATGGAGAAATCTACCGATTTCCATGCAATTTTTTGTTCTTATAAAAGCCCTAACGCGATTAAGGCAAATAACACAACCGCTAATACAATGCGGTAATAACCAAAAATCTTAAAATCGTGCTTTTTAATAAAATTCATCAAAAAGCGAATCACTAATAACGAAACAATAAAAGAAACCACCATGCCGATTGCCAACAACAGCCATTCCTCTGCGGAAAACGACTTGCCGTCAAGCAGCACATATTTTGCCAACTTTAATCCGCTGGCACCAAACATGGCAGGAATCGCCATAAAGAAAGAAAACTCTGCCGCTATGTAACGAGAACAGCCCAACAGCACCGCACCCAAAATGGTTGCACCCGAACGAGAAGTACCGGGAATCAGCGCCAACGCTTGGAAACAACCCATCAGCAACGCGGTTTTCCAACCCATTTCTTCGGCACTGTGAATATTCGGGGTGTGGTTGCGGTTTTCCATCCACAAAAACAGCACGCCATACAAAAACAGCGTGGTAGCAATCACCCACGGAGCCGACAACACCGAGTCAATCATATCGTCCAGCGGTAAGCCTATCAAGGCAACCGGCACACTCGCGACCGCCACTTTCCCCCAAAGCATCCAGGTGCTTTTGCGTTGCTGGGCGGTCTTTTTGGTAGAAAACGGATTCAGTTTGTGGAAATACAACACCAAAACGGCTAAAATGGAACCAAGTTGAATGAGCACCTTGAACATATCGAACCAATCTTCTGATTGGTGAAAGGGTAAAAACTCATTCACCAAAATCAAATGACCGGTACTGCTAATCGGCAACCACTCGGTAATACCTTGGACAACACCTTGCAATATTGCTTTTAAAATATCCCACATAGGCTATTTCCTCAAATGTCAGTTTCGCTCAACAAATCGCGAAGTAAAATCATTTCGTCGGGTGTCAGCGTCACGCCTTTTCCCATTTTTGTACGTTCAGGTGCCCAATCACGAATATCAAATTTGGGGTCTCTGTCGTTCCAACGAATCAGGTTGAGTTCTTTTCTCCAACCCGTCGGAGATTCCGATAAAACACCCAGTTCTTTTACAATTTCATACTTTAGTTCTGCCATGGTAGTTACTCCTTTTTATCTATTGAATATATTTCCGCCGTGGCAATCTATCCCGACCACCACGGGAAACTCACAAAAAGTTAATCGTTTAACCGATTCACAGCCTAATTCTTCAAATGCCACCACATCGCACGATGTGATATGCTGTGCCGCCAATGCCCCCGCACCGCCAAGTGCACAAAAATATACGCCGCGGTACTGCCGAATAGTCTGGGCCACATCAGCAGAGCGTTCCCCCTTGCCGATGGTAGCACGCACACCGTTGGCATACAAACGCGGTGCATACGGGTCCATACGACACGAGGTTGTCGGGCCGCAAGAACCTATCGGTAACCCTTTTGGTGCCGGTGTCGGACCGGCATAATACAGCACCGCCTCTTCTAACGGAAACGGTAGTGGCTGTGAGGCATCCAACAACGCGGTCAACCGCTTATGTGCCGCATCTCTGGCGGTATAAACCGTACCGGTCAACAATACACGCTCACCGGCACACAAACTATCTACCGCGTCAAACAATTGTGCTATCTGTATGGACTTTGCTCCGCGTATTTGTTCATGCCCTGTCAAAACAGCCATTGCTCCATCTGCTTTCGTTCCCTCTCTTTTTTGGCTTGTTCTTCCGCTTCGTCCACCTCAACCGCCAATTCCTTATACACCGCCTGACCAAGCGTTTGCAAGCGGTTCAAGCGTTCCTCTGCCTCGGCAAAGGCTTTTTCCCGCTCGCTCTTTTCGTTCCATAAAGCGACAAGTGCTTGATGTACTTCTTCCACTTGTAACAACAGCGCTTCCTTTTCTTGCTCCAAGGCTTCACAACGCTCGGTAACAGCAGTGATTTCGGCACTCGACAGCCGTGCCGATACTTCTTCAAGCTGTTTTTGGGTTTCGGCGGCTTTTTCCTTTTCTGACAACAGTTCTTCAGACAGCGCGGCGCGCTCCGCTTCCCACGCTTCCCGTTCTTGTTGTTGTTCATTGCGCAGTCCATCTATGTAGTCTAATACATCCCGTTTACGAAAACCTCGAAATTCGGTTTCAAA
>JAGBSU010000016.1 GCA_017631705.1 Clostridia bacterium
AACCTATATCCGTGTGGCAGAGGAAGCGTTAGTCGCTCCGCAATTGGCACTCGACGGTGGTTATAACAAACTCGTGTTCAGTGATGATTTCAATTTCGCCAATATTGACGAAAACTTCACCGGTGATTACGGTTACAAGTGGTATCTCAACTGTATAGAAAAGAAGCCCGCCGGTGACAAAAACGACTACGAATTAACCGACGACGGTATTTTACTCAAAGCGAAAAAGATGCGGTACAACTGGTTGCTCATTACCATGGATTCCAAGACGGGTGCCGGTTTTGAAGGCTTTACCCACGGATATTTGGAATTCCGCGCCCGCTTTAAAGATGACCACGACGAAGGCACCACACATTGCTTCGGTCCGGCGGTTTGGTCTTTTGATACCGAAAAAGTTCTCCACGGTTCTGACCATTGGGTGGAAATGGACTGGATGGAATATTGGCACGGTGACCATCCTTGGGATAACCCCTATTGGTCAATCACGATTCACGAAACCATCAAAGGTGGCAAAGCCGCTGCTTGGGACGGTGTGACGCAAAACTATTCCAACATGCCAAACAACGACATCAGAGACCCGAAATACAATATTGCTACCGACGATTGGGTGACGGTGGGTTACCGTTGGGAAGAAGGCTTGTTAATTGCCTATGTGGACGGAGTGGAATGTTTCCGTCAAACATGGGGCGGCGAAGATGGACCGGTTCCGCCAGCCAGATTTGGTAAGTTTGAAACCAACACCGATGCGTTTAAACGCTTGGATGAACAAAAACTACAACTCATTCTCGGCGGCGATTACCGTTGGCCGATGGAACTTGACTACATCCGTGTATGGCAAGCAGACGGTACTTTGTAGGCTAAACCGTGTTCGTAGGCTGACGGTAATCTGTATACGTATTATCACCGCCCGACGGAAATTCCCGTCGGGCGGTGTTTTTTTGTGCGAAACAATGGATTTGTGCGAAAGAGAGGGAATATAAATTTTGCTATCTTTTTTTGCGAAATTGTGGTATACTGAATACAATGTATAGTCCGAAGTGAGGTGCGTTATCGTGAATCAAGGTTTTGATGCCGGTGTGGAGCCGGGCGGATTGTATTCTTCTCATGAAATTAAACTTTTAATCGGGTATTTGCTGATTGGGGCAGGCGAGCCGATGCCGCGCGGTGATGTGTTGGATGTGATTTGCGGCGGCGGTATGGCGAATTTCTTTGATACGAGCGCCGCAATTGATGAACTGATACAGTTGGATAATTTGATCGAGCAGGACGACGGTACGCTTTTGCTGACCGAAACGGGCAGTCAAGCCGCTTCGTTGCTCGCGGACCGTTTGCCGTACACGCTACGGGAACGCTCGGTGGCGGCAGCGTTGCGGTTATTATCCCGTCGCCGTCATGAACGCGACAACGATGTCACGATTGTTCCTGCCGAGGGTACAAACGGGTTCGTGGTGACCTGTACGGTGGGAAAGGAACAGCCGCCGCTGTTATCCTTTTCGTTGTTGGTGGCAGACGAATACCAAGCCGACATGGTACGGGAGAATTTTTTGCGCGACCCCTTATTATTATATCAAAGCACGTTATCGGTACTGACGGGCGGCGTACAGTCCGCTACCGCCGACCGTTTGGTGCTGGAATTGGGGTAAAGGAATGGAAAAGCCGTATACGATTTTAATTGTCGATGACGAAATGCGCATGCGTCGTGTCATTGCCGATTATTTAAAAATTAAAAATTACCGCACGCTGGAAGCCGCCGACGGCGAGGAAGCGCTCTCGGTGTTTGCCGCCGAACATCCCGATTTGGTGTTATTGGATGTGATGATGCCCAAAAAGAACGGCTGGCAAGTGTGTGAGGAAATTCGAAAAACGCATGTCACACCGATTATCATGCTTACCGCACGCAGTGAAGAGGAAGACGAGTTACAAGGTTTTGCGTTGGGTGCCGATGAGTATATTGCTAAACCATTTAGCCTCAAAATTCTATCGGCACGCATTGAGGCGGTGTTACGCCGTCACAGCGGACAAGGTGAGGCAGTGGTACCGTCGCGGTTGGTGGTGGACAAGCTCGCCCGTGAGGTGAAGGTGGACGGTGTGGCGGTAGCACTGACTTTTACGGAATTTGAGTTATTGGATTATTTGATAACCAATCGGGGGTTTGCGTTATCGCGTGACCGTATTTTGGATAATGTGTGGCAGTACGACTACGACGGTGATGCCCGTACGGTGGACACGCATGTAAAAAAGTTACGCAGTAAACTCGGTGTGGCAGGGGAATGTATCAAAACGGTGCGCGGTATCGGGTACAAGTTCGAGGAGGCGTAACCGATGCGTGGTAGTTTTCGTTTCTTTCATTCGATTGCCGGCAAGTTGTTTTGTGCATTGACAGCGTGTGTGGTAGTTTTGCTTTTGTTTAACCGTTTGCTCAACAGCGTGGCGTTTCAAGGGTATTATGAACGCCAACAGACCGAGTTATTAAAGCAAGCCTATACGGTGGCGGATACCGCGTTACAACAACGGCGAGATGTCGGGCAGGCACTGTCTGCGTATATTGCCGACGGTGTCGGTGCCACGGTGTGGTCGGGGTATCGGCTGTTATATTCCAACGACCCACGCTTATCCGAAACGGTGTTTATTTCGCCGGAGGAAATTGCGGTGCCGAACGGCACGTATACGGTGCGTACCGCTCCCGGACAAAGCGGAGAATTACGCGTGTTCTTATTGGGAAAAAGCACCGGCGGTATCAATATTATGCTATGGTTATCGCTGTCCGGTGTGCCCAACGGCACGGACATTTTAAACCGCTTTTTATGGTGGTCGGCATTGGCAACGCTGTGTGGCGGATGTATCGGCGTGTTTTTTCTGGCACGTTCGTTTACGCGGCCGGTGCGGCAGTTATCAGATATGGCACAGCGTATGGCGCGTTTGGATTTCTCCGAACGGTACGAAAGCGGCGGCAGTCACGACGAATTGGCGCAACTTGGGCAGAGTCTGAACACGGTGTCGCAGTCGATGGAGCAAAGTTTATCGGCACTCAAAACCGCTAATGCTAAGTTATTATCCGATGTGGAACAGAAAAACCGTCAGGACGAGGCACGCACGCGATTTATTCGTAATGTGTCGCATGAACTGAAAACACCGGTGTCGCTGATTCAAAATTATGCCGAAGGATTGCACGAAAATGTCGCGGGCGATGCCGAATCACGCGAATTTTATTGTAGCGTGATTGAGGAAGAAGCACAAAAACTTTCGGTCGTGCTTAGAAAACTGACCTTGCTGATGCAGTTGGAATCCGGCAAAGAGGAATTGCAAATCGAGCAATTTGACATAGCGGCATTGACCGCACGGCTTGTCAAACGCTATGCACCGTTATTTGCCGAGCGTGCGGTGGATGTGCCTGCCGTTTCGGAAGAACCCTGTTTGGTGTGGGGTGATGCCGGATTATTAGAGCATGTTTTGACAAATTATCTCACCAATGCGTTGCACCATGTGACCGAGGGCGGCGATATTCGGGTGACCTTTACGCCCACCGACAACGGCTGTGTGCGTGTGACGGTATTCAATACCGGTTTGCCGATTCCCGAAGAGGATATTCCTCATATTTGGGAAAGTTTTTACAAAGTCGACAAAGCCCGTACCCGTGCTTACGGCGGAACGGGTATCGGGTTATCGGTGGTGGCGGCGATTATGAACGCACACCGCATGCCGTACCGTGTAGAAAACATAGACGGCGGTGTGGCGTTTTCGATTGATTTGTCCACGGAATAAAAAAGGCTGGCGAGAGCCGATAATACAAAATCCACCGTGTTTCACGGTGGATTTTTTGCATGATACGATAACGAGTGGGTTTGTGCGAAATATTCTTTTGAAGAAATCTTGTTGACACCAAAATCCTTCTACTCCGTATACTGAAAATGAAGGGTGAAAGCCCTATCTTGTAACATAGGAGGTTTTTGTTATGTCTGACAACAAATACACGCAAAACTGTGGCTGTAAGGAAGCGGTTTGTGTGGATGCCGGACGGGTCTACGATTCGTGCAGTGATAAGGATTGTTTGGAGGATTTGCGCGTTTTTTTCACGGAACGCGACCAAATGGTGATTGACCATGCGGTGAGTGTCCGTGCCAAAAAAGCCGAGGTGCTGTCCACCTATATTGATGTGGAAGCCCTACCGTTTAACCGTGGCTACTATTCGTGCGATTTAACCTTTTTCTTCCGCGTGGAACTCGAAGTATATACCGGTCACGGCGGCGGTTGCTGTACGGTGAGCGGTATTGCCGTCTTCCAAAAGAAAGTCATTTTGTACGGTAGCGAAGGCAACGTCAAAGTGTTCGCCGGCGAATTTTCACCCGATTGCCACGACCGCCAAGAAATGCCCACCCGTAACATGCCGCGGTGCTGTGTGCAAATTGCCGAACCGGTTGTCTTAGCGGCACGCCTGGTGGAAAAATGCAACTGCGGCTGCGTGTGCGATTGCTGTGCTTCGTCGATTCCGGGGTCTGTGTGCGAACAATTCGGCGGTAGTTTCGTCGATTGCGACTGCGAAAAGATTGTGTTGGTAACCTTGGGTATCTTCACCATCGTTCAACTCATTCGCAATGTGCAGATGCTCGTACCGGTATACGATTTCTGTGTCCCTGCCAAAGAATGTTGCCCCAACAAGGAAAATCATTGCTATA
>JAGBSU010000175.1 GCA_017631705.1 Clostridia bacterium
ACAATCGTTTCAAAATGCACGCCTTTGAACGTGACAGCGGTGACCGTGCCGGTCAAGTGGCCTTGGTTTTGGGGAACAATATCAATATCCTCGGGACGGATAACCACGTCGACCGGTTCGTTCTTTTCGAAACCGGCATCCAAGCATTGGAACAGACGGCCGAAAAATTCTACTTTATAGTCTTCGTGCATGATACCGTCTAAAATGTTACTTTCCCCGATAAAGTCTGCCACAAAAGCGTTTTTCGGTTCATTATAAATATCCTGCGGAGTGCCGATTTGTTGGATTTTACCGCTATCCATGACCACCACAGTATCCGACATGGAAAGTGCTTCTTCTTGGTCGTGGGTGACGTAGATGAACGTGATACCGAGGCTTTTTTGAATGTTTTTGAGTTCGACTTGCATGTCTTTACGCAGTTTTAAGTCGAGGGCGGCAAGTGGTTCGTCTAACAACAATACACTCGGGTTATTCGCCAAAGCGCGGGCAATTGCCACGCGTTGTTGTTGACCGCCGGACAGCGTTTCCACCCGACGTTTATTAAACCCGACCAGGTTGACGAGTTTGAGCATACGTTCGGTGGTTTCGCGGATTTCTTCGGGTTTCTTGCGTTGCAAGCGCATGCCGAATGCCACGTTATCCTCCACATTCAAATGCGGGAACAACGCGTAACGTTGGAAAATGGTATTTACTTGCCGTTTATAGGCCGGCAGGTCGGTGATATCCACACCATCAAATAAGACATTGCCGCTATCGGGTGAAACAAAGCCGCCGATGATGCGCAACGTTGTTGTCTTTCCGCAACCGGAAGGACCGAGCAAGGTTACGAATTCACCGTCGGAAATGTTGAGGTTTAAGCCATTCAACACTTGTTCTCCATCGAATGAAACGGTAATGTCTTTCAGTTTAATTATTTCTTTAGTTTGCATAATGCATCCCCCTTTGCGGTGTATATACGGTATTAACCGTATACAGAAGTTTCTTGTGGGCACAAAGTGCCTCCGGACATGAAACCGCAGTACTTTGAGCTACGCCCTCCGCAAAGGGTTTTTCACAGCCATACACAACGGTTGACTGCGGCGCCGCCTCATACTGCTTTTATTGTATTGCCGGATGCGTGTTCACAACCAAAAAATACCAATTATATTTTTTTGTAAACAACAAGATTCACTATATATGTTTTTACATGAAATGTCAAGATATTTCGGGGCTTTTCTTAAATATTTCTTTATTCTCCAAAACCTAACAATAAAAAACAGCGAAGAACCGAACATATGCTCCGCTTTTCGCCGTTTTACTCACGAATTCTTTATTTTTGACCAGTATTCTGCAAAGCTTTGTTCTGTTTTGTTATCCCCCGGGCGGTAATAGACGGTATCTTTGAGAATGTCCGGCAAATATTGTTGTTTTACCCAATGGTGTGGATAGTCGTGCGGATAGTTATAAAATTGGCCTTTGCGCTCGGCATCGGCACCATCAAAATGCTTGTTTTGCAGTTGACGCGGTACCGAACCGATTTTACCGGCGGCGATGTCCGCCATAGCGGCACCGAGTGCCATGTACGCCGAATTGGATTTGGGGGCGGTGGCAACCAGTATGACCGCATCGGCAAGCGGAATGCGTGCCTCGGGCAAGCCAACTTGGAAAGCGGCATCAACAGCGGCTTTGACAATGGGAATAATCATGGGGTATGCCAAGCCGACATCTTCGGCGGCACAGACCATTAACCGACGGCAAACCGACGGCAAATCCCCTGCTTCTAAAAGCCGTGCTAAATAATGAATAGCGGCATCGGGGTCGGAGCCACGCATAGATTTTTGGAACGCCGATAATAAGTCGTAGTGTTCGTCACCGCTTTTATCGTACCGCATGGCGCTTTTTTGGGCGACTTGGTGCGCCGTTTCTTCGGTGACGATATATTTGCCGTCGATTTCGGGGGTAGCCAAAACGCACAGTTCTACCGCGTTGAGGGATTTACGCACGTCACCGCCGCAACCGTAGGCGATGCGTTCTACCACGGCATCGGACGCTTCGATGGTACAGTCTTTTTCCTGTTGTAAAAAGTCAAAGGCACGGCGAATGGCAAGTTGGACGTCGGACGGTTCTACGGCTTTGAATTCAAACACCGTGGAACGGCTTAAAATGGCACTGTATACGTAGAAATACGGGTTTTCCGTGGTAGACGCAATCAGCGTGATGTTGCCGTTTTCGATGTGTTCTAACAGCGTTTGTTGTTGCTTTTTGTTGAAATATTGAATCTCATCGAGATACAGCAAGATACCGCCGGCACCTGCCAAGGTGTTGACTTCTTCGAGAACAGCACGGATATCTGCCGTGGAAGCGGTGGTACCGTTGAGTTTATGTAACCGTCTATCGGTGCGCTCGGCAATGATGCGTGCCAAGGTGGTTTTACCCACACCCGACGGACCGTAGAATATTAAGTTAGGGATATTGCCCGATTCAATAATCGTGCGCAAGGCTTTTCCTTCGCCTAACAGGTGTTGCTGACCGACCATATCGTCCATTGTCATGGGGCGCATGCGGTCTGCCAACGGTGCGGTTTTTGAATTCATACTGTATCTCCGTCCTTTGATAGTATCATACCTTTTTTTGCCGTATTATGCAAGTATCTTTTTTCATTGACAGTCGCCGCTGACACATGGTAAACTGATACAAACGGAGGTGACGTATGTGCGAAAAAAAGAAATTGCTTTATCTGCTGTGGAACGCTTGAAAAAGCAGTATCCCGATGCGGTGTGTTCTTTGCGTACTTCCAATGCCTTCGAGTTGTTGGTTGCTACACGGTTATCGGCACAATGTACCGATGCGCGTGTAAACATGGTAACACCGAAACTGTTTGAAAAGTTCCCCACCCCTGCCGCCTTTGCCGCGGCAACACCCGAAGAAGTGGAGCCGTATATTCATTCGTGCGGATTATATAAAACCAAAGCACGGGATTTGGTGGCGATGTCCAAACAGTTGATGGAACGATTTGGTGGAGAAATCCCCGACACATTGGAAGAATTGGTGACGCTGGCGGGTATCGGCAGAAAAACCGCTAATTTAGTCTGTGGCGATGTTTTTGGCATGCCGGGTGCGGTGGTAACCGATACGCATTGTATTCGCATTGCCAACCGTTTAGGCTTATGCGATACTACCGACCCACGGCGTGTAGAAAATGCGTTGCGTGACCTGTTACCACCGGAAGAAAGCAATGCATTTTGCCATCGTATTGTGTTGTTTGGACGAGAGTTTTGCACAGCGCGTTCACCGCAATGTGACAACTGTCCGCTAAATGATATTTGCCAAAAAAATTGACAACGCTTACGGCGTTGTCTTTTTTTGTATCCAACGGTAAAACGGTATCACCGGTATGCTCAAAAGAGCCCACAGTGCGCTGTATGGTAAACAAATTTGACCGTGCAGATTAAAGGGCAGTTTTCGATAGTCCCACACATTCCATTTTAAGCGTAAATTTAAAAAACAACCGCTTACATATTCCACCATTGTGACTGCCGACGAGCAAGCAGCAAGTGCTAACAAGCGGCTTTTTCGCCACAAGCGGTTACCAATACCGCCGATGAGGTGAAAGCAGGTGCCGCCCACCACAAACATTGACGGATGGCTGTGTCCGCGCCACAGTATTTCAAGCAATGTATATCCCGCACCACCGATGAAAAACAGTTTTACAAATCGTTTCATATTTTCCCTCCGCCAACAGTATTGACGGAAAAAGAACATTTAAAAAGGGGCTGTAAAATTTTACAGCCCCTTTTTTGTAGTAAGTAATATTCCAATTCGCCGTGGTGATAACTTATTTCCCCAAGGTTGCCGCCATGACGGCTTTGATGGTGTGCATACGGTTTTCCGCTTCACGGAATACCACCGATTGTTTGCTTTCAAACACTTCGTCGGTAACTTCCATAGCCGTTCTGCCGAACTTTTCACCCATGTCCTTGCCAACCTTGGTTTTCAAATCGTGGTATGCCGGCAAACAATGCATAAAGATGGTGCTATCCTTGCCGGTCGCCGCCATCAGTTCACGGTTGACCTGATACGGCGACAAATCGGCGATTCGTTTTTCCCATACTTCTACAGGTTCGCCCATGGAAACCCACACATCGGTGTAAATAACGTCGGCATTGTTGACCGCTTTTTTCACATCGGGCTCAAAGGACAAAACCGCACCGGTTTCGGCGGCGATTGCTTGGCACTTTGCTATCAAAGCGGCATCGGGGAAATATTCCGACGGACAACAGGCGGTGAAATGAACGCCCAGTTTGGCACAACCCACCATCAGCGAGTTACCCATATTG
>JAGBSU010000176.1 GCA_017631705.1 Clostridia bacterium
ACGGCGTTCTAAAGCGGCATCCTTTTCGATATGCTTGCGGTATTCATCCAGCGTGGTGGCACCGATTACCTGAATTTCACCGCGTGCCAACGACGGCTTCAAAATATTAGCAGCATCAACAGCACCCTCGGCGGCACCGGCACCGATGATGGTGTGAATTTCGTCAATGAACAGCACAACATTTTTTTCGCGCGCTACTTCATCTAATGCGTTTTTAATGCGTTCCTCAAAATCACCGCGATATTTGGTGCCTGCCACCATACCGGTCAAATCGAGCGTTACCACACGCTTATCCCTGAGCGTTTCGGGCACTTCTTGTGCGATGATTTTTTGCGCTAATCCCTCGGCAACGGCTGTTTTGCCGACACCCGGCTCACCGATTAAGCAAGGGTTATTTTTGGTACGACGCGATAAATTTTGAATAACACGCTGTATTTCGGCACTGCGGCCGATGACGGGGTCTAATTTCCCGGTACGCGCCATTTCGGTTAAATCCCTGCCGAATTGGTCAAGTACCGGTGTTTTTCCGGTTTTGGCGGTGCTTTGGTTGGGTGAATGGGCGGTCGGATTGCCGGCACTTACTGCTTCGCTGCCCATCGCACGCAGAATTTCGTCGGCAAGTTCGGACGGGCGGATGCCAAAACCGGTCAATAACCGCATGGCAACGCTGGTTTCGTCACGAAGTACGGCTAATAAGATGTGCTCTGTGCCGACATAGCCTTGTTGTAAAGCACCCGCTTCTGCAACCGCCATTTCCATGGCTTTTTTGGTACGGGGCGTAAAATCATCCGGCGAAAGATGCGTGTATTGCCCGCTGTTTTCGCTTTCCATAATTTTTTCTTGATACTGTTCTGCCGTAATGCCGTGGGAGCTCAACACCGTAGCGGCAACGCCGGTACCTTCACGGAGAAGCCCCAATACAATATGCTCGGTTCCAATATAGGTGTGACCGAGGCGTCTGGCAGAATCAATCGCCAAATTTAATGCGGCGTTTGCTTTCTCGGTAAATCCTTTAAAACGATACATCGTTATTACCTCCTAACAGATAATGTTATCTCTCACAAAGGCGGCACGGTGGGAATCTCTGGCGGCGGCATCTAAGTCTTGTTCGGCACGGCACAAGATATTGGCGGCCTGTGCTTCAATAATCAAGCGGTTGATGCGGTCTAAATTGCCGTTCGGTATCATACCGAGTGCGATACCCATGCGTACTTGTGAAACAAGCGACATAAATTCCTTGCCGGATAATAGCCGTGCGTTTTGTAAAACACCCAACGCACGAAAAACACGGTCCTCAAAAGCGGGCAAGGAGCGCATTTTCTCGCGATATTGCCGTTCTTCTTTGATAATTTGTCCGGCAATGCTTTTTAGATTTTCGATGGCTTCCTGTTCGGTTAACCCTAATGTAACTTGATTGGATAATTGATACAATGCGCCTTCGGAACGACTACCCTCACCGTACATACCGCGAATAGTCAGACCTAATTTGGAAACGGTGTTTGCTAATTGTTGTATAATGCCGTGTTCTTGTAAGGCGGGTAAGTGCAACATAACCGAAGCACGCATACCGGTGCCTAAGTTGGTGGGGCATTGTGTCAGATATCCCAGACGGTCATCAAAAGCAAAGTGTAAACGGCTATCCAGAAAATCATCCCAACAATTGGCTTCCTCGTAAATGCTGTCAAAGTCCAATCCGGCACGCATGACTTGAATGCGTAAATGGTCTTCCTCGCCAACCATAATGCTGACACTTTCGTCGGGGGACAGTAATAAGGCTTTACCGGTTTCGCCGGCACCGTTTGCAAAATCGGGACTGATGAGATGGCGTTCTACCATAGAAAGAGCCTCGCGTGGAGAAACCGTTTCCATACGAACACAAGAAAAAGCACCGTTTTCATCAGGAAAGGCAGCAAACACCTTGTTGATAATATCCTCTTTTTGCTCGCTCGTCATAGCGGCAGGAAAAGGGACGTGATTGACATTGCGTGCTAAACGAATACGAGTGCTGATAACAACATCGCCGTCGGTACCACTTTTTTCATACCACTTTGTCATGCGGTTTCACCGCCTTTCTCTTCCAACTGTTGAATTTTGTCACGCAATTCGGCACATTTTTCGTATTCCTGTGCCGTAATACAACGTTCTAACTCCTCGCGTAAAGTTTGAAGCTCGCGTTTCTTTTTTAAACTGTCGTCGGCTTTGTCAGCCACCTTGCCGGTGTGCTGTGTTTTGCCATGGATACGGTGGATAGAGGGGAGAAGACGGTCGTAAAAGGTACGATAACAAGTGGGACAGCCTGCCTTACCGAGCTCGGCAATTTCGCGAAAGCTACGGCCGCAATCTTCACAGCGAACAGTATCTGCTATACTTTTCTTCGTTGGTTCGGAAAACAGAGAACCCCAAAAATCCCCTAAGTCCAATCCAAAAGCCGAACCGAACCCGTGCTCGGCGGCACATTGTGGGCATAAATGCAGTTCGGTGGTTTGTCCATTTATGGTTTTTTTAACGTGTGTGGTGGCTTGCTTGCCACAATAATCACAGTACATCATGATTCCTCCCTTTTGATTATAACTGATACGCCGTCAGCATTTGTTTGAGTATCGACGCACGTAGACGGTCGCGTTGCTCGGCGGATATTTCGCGGTAGCATCGGTCGGACAATGCCGCCGCCATGACACCGGCTGTTTTACTGTTGATAAAGCCTTGATAAACCAAACTTTGTAAAATTGCTTCGGCAGTTGCCGATACCAGTGTATCGCCGATGGAATTGACAACATGCATCAGTGGTGTGACATTCTCTTTTGGGATGACACGACGTACACGGATGTATCCGCCACCACCGCGGCGGCTTTCCACCACATAGCCCTGCTCAGGGGTAAACCGCGAGGTGAGGACGTAGGTGATTTGGCTGGGCACACACCCTAATTCCTCCGCTAGTACATTACGCTGTAATTCGGCGGCACCGTTTTCGGCTGTTTCCATAATATGAAGAATATAGGCGGCAATTTCATCGCTTATTCGCATTTCTCTCACATCCTTACGAACCGAGTATAATATAAAGGTCAAAGAAAGTCAAAGACAAAGAAGGTCAAACAAAAACAAAAAATCCCGATTATACGAAAATAGCTCTTATTTTCTTCCGATTTCTTAACTTTACATTTGTTTTGAAAAAAATGCACCAACCGTTAAATTTGGCATAGTATGGAATGAAAGCAGAAAGTAAACGGTACGCAAAGAACGGTTACTCTCTGCTGTTTGAAAGGAAGGAGGTTGGCAATATGTGTTTGAGAAATTTATTTTGCGGTGAAGCTAACTGCACATGGTTGCTCTTCATCATCGTGATCTTGTTGCTCATCGACAACGGTTGTGAGGATAATTGCGGATGCGGTTCTGTCCATAACAATGGCTGTGGTTGTGGTTGCGGTTGCTGAGACAGGTAAGAGGAGGATTAGTGTATGTGTCTGAAAAACTTATTCTGCGGTGAAGCAAATTGTAATTGGTTACTATTCATTATCATCATTTTGCTGTTGATTGATAATAGCGAGTGCTGTTAATGTAAATACCGGCGGCAGGATTCTGCCGCCGGTATCATCTTAAAAAGCAACGCCGCCGTTATAAATTGGATTGTCCCAATTTACAACGGCGGCGTTATTTTTGTTATAGTTTTTCAAAATCTTCCACATTGACAACAAAGACAGTTGCACCGGTCACTTTTGCTTGAGCCGGTACTGCATTTGGACCGATTCCGTGTCCGTAAGCGGAGAAAGAGGGGACGGCCTTACAGCGCGTGAAACTGTATTGTCGTAAAATCTCCTTAATCGGAGCAACTTGGTTATCTTCTGCACCAATCAACAGTGTAGTGTTTCCTGCTTGTAAAAACCCGCCGGTGGTGGATAATTTGGTAATGGTGTAGCCTTCTTGAGTGAGTGCGGCGGCGGCACCGGCGGCATCATCGTTGTTGATGATCGCAAGTACTAATTTCATCGTGTTCTCTCCTTTATATCAGTAAATCGTTACGGCTTTTTTTATCAATCGTTGAAATGTCGGAAATTTCATAACGGTTATCATTGGTATCGCAAAACAGTACGCGTCCATCGTACAAGACTTTAATGTTTTCTGAACCGCGGATTTCAAAAGAACAAGGACCGTGGTCGGTTTCGGCGTTGATGGAGATTTTGTCACCTTTTCCCATAACAACAGTATATGCGGTGATTTTCGGAATTAAATAACACTTTTGAAGAGCATACATCACGGCCGCTTTGCTGTCCGGCATCAGGTTGTTTATGTCGCGTATAACTGCGATTTCTTCTTTCTTTTCGTTGAGCAACGAAATATAACGGTCACTTCCGGTGATGGGGAACAGACGACGCGCCTCCAAGCCGGAATACGTTTCACCGGAAAACAGTTCCACATCCAAAAAATTATCGTCTTGCCCCTTTGTGATGCGTGCGTTATCGTATTCCAAATATATACGGTTCATTTTGCTCACCTCATTATATCATCCAAATGGCGGTCACCGGTGTTTTGAATTTGAATTAAACGATAGTATTTTCCTTGTTTCTTCATCAATTCTTCGTGCGAACCGCATTCCAAAATTTTACCCTTATCGACTACAATAATTTTGTTTGCTTTACGCAGGGTAGATAAGCGGTGGGCAATCATCAAGGTGGTACGGCCGCTGATAAGCCGTTCAATGGCACCTTGAATTAAATGTTCGGTTTCGCTGTCAACCGAAGCGGTTGCCTCGTCAAAAATCAGCATAGACGGATTTTTCAAAATCGCACGGGCAATGGACAGACGTTGCCGTTCACCACCGGATAAGCCGGTGCCGCGTTCACCCAAAACGGTGTCATACGCATCCGGCAAACGCACAATAAAGTCGTGTGCGTTGGCAATGTCGGCGGCATGGATGACCTCCTCGATGCCGGCATCGGGATTGGAAAAGGCAATGTTTTTGAATACGGTGTCGCGGAACATCAGCGGCTCTTGTTGCACAAAACCGATTTTGGAGCGATAAGATTCCAAATCAATGGTGCGTATATCCTGCCCGTCAACTAAAATTTCACCGTCGTATTGGTCATAAAACCGCATGAGTAGGTTAATCAGCGTGCTTTTTCCGGAGCCGGTTGTCCCCACAATTCCTACAATATCGCCTGGTTCAATCACCAGATTGATATCGTCCAAGGTTTTTGAGACTTTATCAAAGGAAAAGGACACATGGCGGAATTCAATGCGTCCGCGCAACGATTGTACGTTATTCCCTTCACCGAAATTTTTCTCCGGTTCGGCATCTAAAATATCCAGCAACCGTTCGGCGGAGGTGAGCATATTCTGATAACTATCGGACAGATTGGCAAAAAAACTTACCGGTCCGTAGAACATGCTGGTATACGAAATAAAGGATACTAACAAACCGAGCGAGATGTTGTTGGAGGTCATAACCCAATTGCCGCCGATGCCCCACACCACCAATGAACCGCAGAGGGCAAAAAAGGAAACGGTATTAGGAAAAATACTTGCCGCGACAGAGGCTTTGCGGTCTTCTTTTAACCACTCATTGTTATACTGCTCAAATTTTTCCACGGTGCGTTTTTCAGCGGTAAAGGATTTGATGACCCGTACGCCTGGCAGGGTGTCGGTCAGTAACGAAGAGATCGCTGACCAACGCAACCAGGTGCGTTGATAAATAGGGCGTATTTTCTTAGAAAAAATGCGTGAGCCGATGACAACGGCAGGAATGGGGATAAGCGATAAAATCGCCAGCTTCCAGTCCATAAACAACATAATTGCCATAATGCCTATCAGCGTAAAGAACTGAACAATAGCATCCTGTGACATCCGCAAGGTGAAATTCAGTAACACATTGGTATCCCCGCTGATTCGCGAAATTATCGAGCCGGTGCTTGTTTTGTCATAAAAGGTAACCGGCAGATATTGTGCTTTGCGGTAAATGTCGTTACGCATACCGGTTAAAAACATACCGCCGGCAACTCGCATATGGTGTGCACGCAACGCACCGGAAATGTGTTGAATGGCATATACCAAGAACAGCAAAATCACCAAATAATACAAATTGGTGAGATTTTTACTCGGAATGACAGAGTCAATAAGGGTACGGGAAATAAAAGGAGGAGCCAATGCCATGGTAGTAGTGAGCGCGGATAGTAGTAAGCAAAACAGTAAACGCCACTTTTGTGGTTTCATGTATTGCCATAAGCGTTTGATCAAATGCCCTTTGTTCATGCAGTTGACACACGGAGCACCGCGATGCATCAGCATTCTGCCGCATTTCGGGCAAATACAGCGTTTTTTTTCTAAGAAAGCAGTAATGATATTTAATTCTTCGGCTTCGTTAGCACCGTCTTTAGCCATGTGGGATAAAAAGGTGGCGATGGCTTCGGCAAAGGCGACCACAGCAAAGGAAAAACGAAGCACGGTGGTGCCGTTCACCTGAAAAACTGCATTGCCGTATAGGCGGCGTACCTTCACCTCGGTAATAGCACGGCGGTCAATAAAAAAGCCCTCGTCGGTTGCGTTTTCTTCCACGCAGAACAAACGGCGGTCAGTAACGACCAATGCCGAATTTCCGTACTGTGAAGATAATTGCAAATCACCGACAAGAGCGACTAAAATGCGTTCCTTTGCGAGAAGGCGAACTCTGACTTGTTCCTCTAAAAGCGGGGGGAGCGGTTTATTGGAAAGTGTAACGGTAAATGACATACATAATCACACCTTTCATGTTCGAATGGTGGGTGTATCGGACACTTACTTTTTAGCACTTTTTTTAAAAAAAGTCAACCTTTTTTTGGCAAGAAACGAAAATAAAATTAATAATCAATAATGAATAATCAAACGCCACCGGTACTGCCGAGACCGCCGTTGCGAACTGTGTCGACACAATCGTCTACCGTGATGCCGTATTCCACAAATACGCCTTGGGCAAAGGCGGCACCGGCAGGGAGTTCCACTGTTTTGTTTTCGCGAGAATCATTGGTGAGTTTGATGAGAATATGACCCTCATTATCTGAATAATAATAATCGCTGTCAATAATACCCACCGTGTTGTTAAGTTGCAGACGAAACTTAAAGCCGAGACCGCTGCGCGGATAGATTTTCAGCACCCAGCCTTCGTCGATACGCACGCGCATACCGGTGGGGATTTTGACACTTTGGCCGGGAGCGAGCGTGAGCGGGCAGGGTAAATAAAAGTCGTAACCTGCCGAACCGGATGTGGCACGACGCGGCAAAGCCGGCAAAGCCGGTACGGCGATTTCGGTGCCGAACGAATCGGCAAAATCGGCGGCAAAGCGGGCAGGGGATACAGTGTTAAATTCTGCAATACGTTTCATGATAACGTCCTCCGAAACGGTGTTATTTTTTCTTGCGGTAGCGTTCTTCTTCGCTGAAAATGCAACCGCAGTATTTTTGCATGTAAAAGCCGTTGTCACGTGCCTTTTGTTGACCTTCGCGGAAATACGGGCGAAAATCCCGATACAAAAAGGAAACACCGTGGTTGGCGGCGACTTCGTTTGCTACTTTAATAATTAACTCGTGGTTTTGATAGGGGCTGATAAGCAAGGTGGTGGTGAAAGCATCAAACCCGTTTTCTGCCGCGGTGCGGGCGGTTTCTTCCAATCGTGTACGGTAACAGTTTTCACAACGGTTGTCAAAATCCGTGCCCACGGTTTGCAAAAATGGACGCAAACCGTATTCATCTTTGAGCAGTACCGGCAGGTGAATGGCGGCAGCATGCTCGGTTAACGTGTTGCGACGACTGCGGTATTCCGTGTAGGGATGGATGTTGGGGTTGTACCAAAAAGCGGTAACGGCAAAATCTTCTTCCCGCAAAACTTCTATACAACGCACGGCACACGGAGCGCAACAAGTATGCAGCAATACGGAGTCCATAATAGTTCACCTCTCTTGTTTGTGTATCCAGTATAGCATACCTTTTTGCAAAAAGAAAGAGATACGGAAAATCTTAGCAGAAAATTTCTGGTTAACTCTTTACAGAGAGACTTATTTATAGTAAAATACTAAATAAGATTATATAGGAAATGGGTGTGGGAATATGGTGCTGAAATATAAACGCATTTTATTAAAGCTCAGCGGTGAGGCATTGGCCGGGGCACAAAAGCATGGTTTGGATTTTGATACGGTTAACCGTGTATGTGCTTCCATTAAAGATTGTGTCGATGCCGGTGCACAAATTGCTATTGTGGTAGGCGGCGGCAACTTCTGGCGCGGTCGTTCCAGCGGCGAGATGGATCGCACGCGTGCCGATCACATGGGTATGCTGGCAACCACCATCAACTCGTTGGCGTTGGCAGATTCATTGGAGCAACTCGGCTGTGAAGTGCGGGTGCAAACGGCGATTGCTATGCACGAGATTGCTGAACCGTATATTCGCAATCGTGCGGTACGTCATTTGGAAAAAGGTCGTGTGGTGATTTTCGGTTGCGGTACGGGTAACCCGTTCTTCTCAACCGATACGGCTTCGGCTTTGCGTGCTTTGGAAATTGAAGCCGATATTATTTTCAAAGCCAGTATGGTCGATGGCGTGTACGACAGCGACCCCAAAAAGAATCCCAATGCCGTGCGGTACGAAACGCTGTCTTTTATGGATGTCCTTAACAAGGATTTGAAGGTAATGGATTCTACTGCCGCCAGCTTGTGTAACGATAACCATCTTCCCATTTTGGTCTTTAACTTAGAACAACCCGAAAACATTGTGCGTGCTATCAGCGGCGAAAATATCGGTACTGTTGTACATTCTTAAGCAGAGAAGTCATAT
>JAGBSU010000177.1 GCA_017631705.1 Clostridia bacterium
GAAAAACATCCCGATGCCGACAAATTGCAAATTTGCCAAATGGATGTCGGTGCCGCCGAACCGATTCAGATTATCACCGGTGCCCAAAATGTATTTGAGGGTGCATTAGTACCTGCCGCATTGCACGATTCGCTGTTGCCCAACGGCATGCACATTAAAAAAGGTAAACTGCGCGGTCTTCCGTCGGACGGTATGCTGTGTTCCGGTGAGGAATTGTGTCTTAAAGAAGCGGATTATCCCGGTGCCGAGGAATACGGTATTTTGATTTTAAAAGAAGATGTGCCGACCGGTACTGATATGCGGGATATTTTACACCTCAACGATGTGGTTATTGATTTTAAAATCACTGCCAACCGCCCCGATTGTCAAAGTGTCTTGGGTGTTGCCCGTGAAATCGCCGTTGCCTTAGAACAAGAGTTCCGTGCACCGAAGCCTTGCTATAAAACCATCGGCGGCGATATCAAAGATATTTTGGATATTACCGTAGAAGATTACGATTTGTGCCCTCGTTATATGGGTCGTGTGGTGCGTAATTTGCGCATTGCTCCCTCGCCGGATTGGATGAAGGATTGCTTACGCAGTGCCGGTATGCGCCCGATTAATAACATTGTTGATATTACCAACTTTGTGATGCTGGAAACCGGACATCCCATGCACGCCTTTGATTTGCGGGATATTGCCGGCAACCACATTATTGTTCGCCGTGCCGAAGACGGCGAGGAAATTGTCACCTTAGACGGCAAGCCGCACATACTCTCCCCCGATATGTTGGTGATTGCCGATGCCAAAGAGCCTTCCTGCCTTGCCGGTATTATGGGTGGTCTTAACAGCGAAATCAAGGACGACACCACCGATTTGTTATTTGAATGTGCCAAGTTCCGCCGTGACAGCGTTCGTCGTACTGCCCGTACCTTGGGTGTGCGTACCGAATCTTCCGCGCGTTTTGAAAAGGGCGTAGATATTGTTGGTGTGGAATATGCCATGAACCGTGCGTTGCAATTGATTGAAGAATTGGATGCCGGTGACATTATCGACGGTGTGATTGACCGTCACGAAGCCTTACCGCCGGCGCGTGTGCTGACGGTAACCGCCGAAAGCATTAACGCGTTGCTGGGTGTTGATGTTCCTGTGGATACCATGGTGGATATTCTCAATCGCTTGGAAATTGCCACTACCATCAAAGACGGTGTGCTGACTTGTACCGTGCCGTCGTTCCGTGACGATGTCGAGGGGCGTGCCGATTTAGCGGAAGAAGTCATGCGTGTCTATGGCTATGACCACATTGTGTCTACCCCGATGACCGGCTCGATTGTGCGCGGCAAGCAGTTGCCCGAACGGTTGCACACCGAACAAATCAAAGAACTGCTGATTACACAAGGGATGCAGGAAATCTCCACCTATTCGTTTATTAGCGGAAAAGCGCTCGATACCTTATCGCTTGCTGAGGATGACAGCCGTCGCCGTACCGTCACCCTGCTCAACCCCTTGGGCGAAGAATATTCGGTTTTGAGAACACAACTGATTACCAGTATGCTCACGGTTCTTGCCACCAACTATAACCGCAAAAACACAGCCGTGCGGTTTTTTGAAGTGAGCAAACGCTTTATTCCCAAGTCACTACCGGTCAACGAACAGCCCGAAGAAGTACCGGTGCTGGCATTGGGCATTTACGGCGACAAAGAAGATTTCTTTACTTTTAAAGGCATTATCGAAACCTTGCTCGCCGATTGCGGTGTTACAGCCGATTATGCTCGCAGTCATGAGCCGTTTTTACATCCCGGTCGTCAAGCCGCCGCGTATGTGGGCGATACCTGCCTTGGCACCTTCGGCGAAGTCCATCCCGATACCGCTGCTGCCTACGATTTGAACACTCGCGTATACGTGGCAGAGTTTGTGTTGGAGCCTTTGTTTGCCGCTATCGAAAACAAACGCACGCTTTACAAACCGTTGCCCCGTTTCCCTGCTGTGGAACGCGATTTGGCGCTTCTGTGCGACGAGGAGTTGCCGGTAGCGGAAATTCAAAAAGTGATTGCCAAAGCAGGCGGAAAACTATTGGAAAACGTGGCGTTGTTTGACGTGTACCAAGGCGCACAAATTGCCGCCGGCAAAAAGAGTGTGGCATTTAGCCTATACTTCCGTTCTGCCGAGGGAACGTTGACCGACAGCGACATTGACCCGTTGCTTAAAAAGATTTTTGAACGGTTACAAGAAAAAGGTTGCACGCTTCGTTCATAAACCTCTTGTAATTTTTGAAAAAATAGCGTATACTGTTATTGATTAGTAGATGGGAGGCTTTATTATGTTAGATAAAACCATGACTTTTTCCCTAAATGAGGATAAAGACCAACAAATGAAACAAATTCTCACCGCGGTGTACGATGCGTTGCGTGAGAAGGGGTATAATCCCATCAACCAGTTGGTGGGCTACATTTTATCGGAGGACCCCACCTACATTACCACGCACAACAATGCACGCAGTTTGATTCGCAAATTGGACCGCGATGAATTATTACGGGCAATGGTGCGTTCGTATCTTAATGAATAAGTGAGGGCAAGAAAATGGCCGAAAAAACAGAAACAATTTTGACCTACAAAGGCAAGCCGTTGGTGCGTAGCGGCAATGTGCTTTACTACGGGGATATGGCAGAAAAATGCGTTGTCATGCTGCAAATTCTGTCTACCACCACCAAAGGTGACATGCAAGTGGCCGACAAAGTACAGGTTCAGTTATTATTGACCGACCCTGAAGTGCGTATGAAAGACCGTATCTTAAAAAAGAGTGAGAAAAACGGGTTGTACAACGCCATGGATATCGGCAGTATTTGGTTGGAACGCACCTTGGCAGAAGATAAGTAAAAAAAGCCTCGTTCGAAAATTTCGAACGAGGCTTTTTTTGTTTTATTATCCTTGTTGTCGTCTTTATGTATTGATATCGTACAGCACCAAAATGCGGTCATCCAAAGCGAGCAGCGATTGTTTTAAGTCGTCGAAATGACTGTTATTTTTCACTAAAATGGATAAGCCGACATGCCCGGCAATACCGCTGCGAGGCGGAAAAATATCAAGCGAATGCAGAGAATCCTCGAAATCGTACAAAATAGCAGAGGCTTCGTCCGCCAAGGCAACATCCGGCAATTCCACATACACATGTGCCGAGTTTTTGCGTGTGCGTTCCAAGTGGCTGAGTACCGTCATACCGAACACGCACAACACCGTGGCAATCAGCGTACCGACATAAAAGCCGTATCCTACCGCAATACCGATAGCGGCGGTAGCCCACATACCGGCGGCGGTTGTCAGACCCGTAATGGCAGAACTGTTACGCACCATAATCATACCGGCACCCAAAAAACCAATGCCGGAAATCACTTGTGCCGAAAGGCGCGCCACATCTGCGCCAAACTGTAATTCTTGTGATATAAACAAACCGGTGAGTGCCGTGAGTGCCGCACCGACGCAGACAAGCAAGTGCGTACGCAAACCTGCCGGACGACCGTGACGGCCGCGTTCCATGCCGATAACGCCACCTAAGACAGCCGCCAACAGCAACCGTACCGTTACCGAAATGTAATTAAATTCACATAACATTTCTAAAAATTCTTTCATAGCGAATTCTCCTTTTTGAACATCGTACGCTGGTGTGGGGTTAACTATACCATAAACCGCTCCCACCGAAATGTCAATTTTTTTCAACACGCAACCGATTAGCCAGTAACGGGTCGGGTGTGACATAGGCGGTGCGGTTGGTTTCGTAAATCACCATACCGGGTTTCGAGCCTGCCGGCTTTTTGACATGGCGAATTTGCGTATAGTCTACCGGCACTTGTGACGATGCCGCCGCTTTGGAATAGGTTGCCGCCAAAATAGCAGCTTGTTCTAACGTGCGGTCGGGCGGGGTGACACCGTCGGTTAGTACCACCGTATGCGAACCGGCAATGTTTTTGGTATGAAACCACCAGTCACTACCTTTGGCGGTTTTGGTGGTCAAGCGGTCGTTTTGCAGATTGTTGCGACCGACCAAGATAGTAAAGCCGTCATCCGATATAAACCCCCACGGTTTGGTGGGTGGCGGCGGTTTTTGACGGTTGGAACGGCGACGCAAGTAACCGGTTTGTTCGAGTTCCGTGCGTAATTCTTCCAATTCACGGGTGGTGGTAGCACGCGTGAGGGTGTCGAACACCGAATCCAAATATTGCAGTTCGGTTTCGCCGAGTGCAAGTTGCTGTTGCAAGATTTCCTCGGCAGTTTTGGCTTTACGGTATTCTTTATAATATTTTTGCGCATTTTGCACGGCCGTTAACGACGGGTCTAACGGCACACGCAACAGCGAAGCGTTTTCGTCGTAGTAATTGACAAGTTCCGCCGACGACGCACCCTTGGGAATTAGCCCTAAATTAGCGTTGATAACGTCAGCATACAAGCGTTTTTCGTCACGGCGCGAGGAATCTTCCAGTTCGCGGCGCTGATTTTCCAGTTTGCGAGAAATGCGGTCGACCGCTGTGTTGAGCACGCGGAAAATATCGTGCGAGTGTTGGCGCATGCGTTCGGCGGCATCTTTTTCGGCATAAAATTCGTCTAACAGTTTGGAAAAACTCGACGATTCTTTACCGATAGCGGAAAGACCGTATTGCGTAATCGGCAACAAACTGAAATCCAGCGGTGTGCGGTCGGTGCGGTATAACAAATACGGCACCCGCTTTTCGGGATTTTGTACGGCGGTTTGTACCCGATAAAACACCCGTTCCAGACGATGCTGTTGTACTTCGGTTAATGTGCCGGTGTACGTTTCACCGTGTAGTGTTTGATAAGCCGCTTCACGGCACAAAAGCGGTGACATACCTTGTGTGCGAGCAAGCAGTACTTTATCCAGTGTTGCCCCACTGCCTGCCGCGATATGGGCGGTTAGTTCTTCGGGGGTATGCAGTGAAACATCCCAATGCAACTCATCCGAAGGCGGAATGAGATATTCCGCACCGGGTAAAATAGGGCGTATCGGGGACATGGTTAAATCCACCCGTTTAATCGCATCGATAATTTTACCGTCTTCTCCAATTAGAATGATGTTACTGTAACGACC
>JAGBSU010000178.1 GCA_017631705.1 Clostridia bacterium
ATGGTTATCAAGGGCTTGCGATGCAAGAAGAATTAGCCGAAAACCCCCTGGGAAAATACTTTCAAGCACTGCATTATGTGGACGAACAAATCGGTGCTTTGTTAAATGGTATGCAAAAGCGCGGCTTGCTGGACAATACGATGATTATGGTTGTCGGTGACCACGGCGGTGTTCATAAATATTATCCGCACTATGTCAGCCGCTTGTCGGAAGAAGTGTGTGAATCGTGGTTTCCTCAAGACGGCTCGTATACCTTGCCGCTGATTTTTTACAGCACAGATATCACCGCACCGCGGCAATTTGATATTATCGGCGGGCAAATTGATATTTTGCCAACGCTGTTACATTTGTTAGATGTTCCGACATCGCAGTACGAAACCACACTGCTTGGCAGAAATTTGTTTGGCACCAAGCGGAGCTTCTGTATTCAAGATGACGGCAAACTGTACGGTACACTCAGTGATGAGGATTATGCGATTGCTCAAACCGTATATCCCTTGTCCGATAGACTGATTCGCAGTAATACATCAGCAGGTAGGGAGGAGTAGTTTTGCAACAACCTCGCGTGTTATTGCTTGTTAATCCCGTAGCAGGGAAAACCAAAGGCAAAGCGGCACTGTTTACTTTGGTGGACGGCTTATGTCGCCAAGGCTACCGCACTACCGTTCACACGACCGCTGCCCGCGGTGAGGCGCGTCGTATTGCACAACAATTCGCCGCAGAACACGATTTGATTGTTTGTTGCGGCGGTGACGGCACCTTAAACGAGGTCATTGACGGTCTTTTGTCCGTAAACTGCCACATTCCGCTCGGCTATATTCCTGCCGGCAGTACCAATGACTTTGCCAACAGTCTGCAACTCAAAACCCAGCCTGCCGCCGCGTTGCGTGCAGTGCTGGAGGGCAAAGAAACGCTAATGGATGTCGGTTTGTTCAACCATACCCGTCATTTCACGTATATTGCTTCCTTTGGTGCTTTTACGGCGGCTTCGTATAGCGTGCCACAAGCCACCAAAAACGCGTTGGGTCATTTTGCTTATGTACTGGAAGGCTCTAAAGAATTGTTTTCTCTGCAAGCCTATCCCATCACCGTCACCACCGAAACGGCGGAATACAGCGGCGATTATGTGTTCGGTGCTGTGTGTAACTCCACTTCGGTAGCCGGCCTTGTTAAATTGAATGCCGATATGGTGGATATGACCGACGGCTTGTTTGAAGTGGTGTTAGCGCGTCGTCCGAAAAATGCCGCCGACCTCGGCAAAATTATCACCTCACTCAACAATGGCGGTTTCGATGCCGATATGTTCGATTTCTTTAAAGCCAAAAAAGTCACCTTTACCATGCCTAAACCGTTACCGTGGTCGTTAGACGGCGAATTTGCCGAGGGCAACAGCACGGTGACGATAGAGAATATCCCCCAAGCGATTACCATACGCCATTAGGGTAAGCAGAGAAGTCATATCCGAACCCGCCTGAAAGCGGTATCTTTTGGTGGTTTTTGCTCTTTTTCCCTTGACAGGCTGTATGTATTCGCGAGTATTTTAACAAAGGGTGAACCCGAATCCGCCTATTCAAAACGGGGTTCGGATTCGCGGGTTACCCTAAAGAAAGGTAGGAAATTCAAAATGAGAAGTTGTAAAAAAGCCAAGGCCGTCACCGTGACGGTGCCGACCGATGCCGAAAAAGCATTCCCCCGTGTGTGCGCACACCGTGGTTTCAAAAGTGTCGCTCCCGATAACAGTTTTCCGGCATTTGCCACCGCTGTTTCGCTCGGTGCTGACGAAATCGAATTCGGTTTGTGGTACACTGCCGATAACGTGGTAACCTGTCTTGCCGAGCCGGATATCAGCTTAATCAGTAACGGTACCGGCATGGTATGGGATTTAACCTTTGCCGATTTGCAAAACTACGATTTCGGTTCGGTGTTCAGCAAAGAATATGCAGGTCTTACTCCCATGACCTTTGAGGCGATTTTGCAACAATTTGCTCGCCGCGTGGTCATGAACATTTTCATCGGCGTCGCCGGCGAAGTCGGCGAGCGTGAAACGGCAATGCTGGGTACCATTATCGAACTTATCGACCGTTACGATTGCCGCGACTATGTGTACTTAACTTCGGCAAGTGCCGATTTGCTCAAAGCGGCTCGCGCGTTGGATAAAACTATTTCGCTGTGCTTCTGCCAAACCGACGATACCCCGTGCGATGCCGTGGCAGTTGCCGCCGATTGCGATTGTAAGCGTGTGCAATTTTCCACCGTGTATGCCAGCGCCGACCGTGTTAAAGCGGCACACGAAGCCAATCTTCGTTGCGGCATTTATTGCACCAACACTCCCGACGAAGCCAAAACCGCATTGGCTATGGGTGCAGACACCTTGCTCACCGACGACTATTATCAAGTCGCCCGTGCGGTAAAATAAATATAAAACTATAACCCCACCGCAGCCGCGGTGGGGTTCTTTTTTGTTTAGCGATTATTTGAACTTTTTGCGAGCGACATAAGTGGTGTGCAAGCAATGATGTGCTTTGTGACCGCCGATACCGTCGTCAAAGAATTCTTCGTACAGTTTCTTGATGATGGGGGACTCATGCGATTTGCGTAACGGCATGTCTTTATCTTGGTCGTACAACGCTTTGGCACGCAACGCTTTCAAATCGGTAAAACTGCGTACCGAGGCGGGTTGAATGGGTTGACCGCCGCCGTTGACACAACCGCCGGGGCAACACATGATTTCCACAAAATCCCACGGAGCGTTACCGCTGCGAATCGTATCCATCACATAGTTGGCGCTGGCAATACCGCTGGCAACCGCCACACGCACCGTCATACCGGCGATGTTGTAGGTGGCTTCTTTGAGTCCGGCAGTACCACGCACTTCGTGGAATTCCACTTCCTTGTTGTCTTTACCGGTCAACCAGTCGTTAGCGGTACGCAAGGCCGCTTCCATAACACCGCCGGTAGCACCGAAGATAACAGCAGCACCGGTATCTTCACCGAGCGGCATATCAAATTCTTCGTCCGGTAACGCGGTGAATTTAAGGCCGGCACGCTCAATCATGCGAGCCAACTCACGCGTGGTGATGACAATATCGATATCCGGAACACCGGCAGCGTTTTGGTCGTCACGAGTGACTTCAAATTTCTTAGCGGTGCAAGGCATCACCGAAACATTCACAATATCTTTGGCATTCATGCCCATTTTATTAGCATAATAGGTCTTAATGACCGCACCGGTCATTTGTTGGGGCGATTTGCAGGAAGATAAGTGACCGAGCAAGTCCGGATAATAGTATTCCGCAAATTTTACCCAACCGGGCGAGCAAGAAGTAATCATCGGCAACGTGCCTTTGTTTTTCACACGGCTGACGAATTCGTTGGCTTCTTCTACAATGGTAAGGTCAGCACCAAAGTCGGTGTCAAACACTTTATCAAAGCCCAAACGGCGCAAAGCAGCAACCATTTTACCTTCGACATTGGTGCCAATCGGCATACCGAACGCTTCGCCGAGCGTCGCACGGATAGAAGGAGCAGTGCTCACAATCACGTGTTTGGTCGGGTCTGCCAAGGCGGCCCAAACGGCTTCGGTGTTGTCTTTGTCAGTCAAAGCACCGGTGGGGCAGGCGACAACGCATTGACCGCAGGACACGCAAGGAACGTCCGCGAGCGGTTTTTCGAATGCACAAGCAATGTGGGTATCGAAACCACGGTCGTTAGCACCGATAACCGAAACAAATTGTTGTTGGCAAGCAGCCACACAACGACGGCACAAGATACATTTGTTGTTATCACGCACCAAGTGAGCTGTGGAGGTATCCAACTCGTAACGAGGACGGTCACCGTCGAACTTACCGCTGACTTCCACACCATAGTCTTTGCAAAGCTTTTGCAATTCACAGTTGGTGGAACGTTCGCAAGATAAGCAACGTTTATCGTGGGTGGAAAGAATCAATTCCAACGTCGTTTTACGTGCTTTTTGCACGTGAGCGGTGTTGGTTTGCACTTCCATACCTTCAGCAACAGGATACACGCAAGCGGTCACCAAACCGCGAGTGCCGGTTGCTTCCACCATACACATACGGCAAGCGCCGATTTCATTTAAATCTTTCAAATAGCAGAGTGTGGGAATTTCCACACCGGCCAAGCGGGCGGCCTCTAAAATGGTGGAACCTTTGGGAACGCTTACGGCAATGCCGTTAATTTTTACATTTACCATATCCATGACAGGCACACTCCTTTCTTAACCTTTGCTAACAGCCTTGAACTTACAATTACTCATACAAACACCGCACTTGATACATTTTTCGGTATCGATGGTGTAGGAAGGCAACTTGTGGTTCGGTGCCACGTAATCGGTCTTGGTGATGGCATCTACAGGGCAGTTTTTCGCGCAAATACCGCAACCGATACATTTATCTTTATCAATGCAAAACGAAAGCAAATCTTTGCAGACGCCGGCAGGACATTTCTTGTCAACCACATGAGCGATATACTCTTCACGGAAGAAACGGAGCGTGGACAGCACGGGGTTAGGAGCCGTTTGACCCAAACCGCACAAGGAATTTTCCTTGATATAGTGGCAAAGTTCTTCCAACTCATCAATATCTTCCAACGTACCTTTACCGCTGGTGATTTTCTCCAACTTTTCAAGCAAGCGTTTGGTACCTACACGGCAAGGCGTGCATTTACCGCAGGATTCGTCAACGGTGAATTCCAAGAAGAATTTTGCCATATCGACCATACAGGTATCTTCGTCCATAACAATCAAACCGCCGGAGCCCATCATACAACCAATAGCGGTCAAGTTGTCGTAATCCACGGGCGTATCAATGAGCGAAGCGGGGATACAACCGCCGGAAGGACCGCCGGTTTGAGCAGCCTTAAAGCTTTTGCCGTTTGGAATACCGCCGCCGATTTCTTCCACGATTTCACGCAAGGTAGTACCCATCGGGATTTCCACCAAACCGGTATGTTTGATTTTACCGCCCAAAGCAAACACTTTGGTACCTTTGGATTTTTCCGTACCCATCGAGGCAAACCATTCGGCACCGTTTAGGATAATCTGCGGAATGTTGGCAAAGGTTTCCACGTTGTTTTCCACTGTGGGAGAATTGTAAAGACCTTTGACTGCCGGATAGGGGGGACGGGGACGGGGTTCGCCGCGGTTACCTTCAATGGAGGTCATCAAAGCCGTTTCTTCACCGCACACGAAAGCACCGGCGCCCAAACGGATTTCCATATCGAATTCAAAGCCGGTACCGAAAATATCTTTACCGAGTAAGCCATTTTCACGTGCGGAATCAATGGCTAATTGCAAACGATGCACGGCGATGGGGTATTCGGCACGAACATACACAAAGCCTTTGGTAGCGCCGATAGCGTAACCGGCAATTGCCATGGCTTCAATTAAGCAGTGAGGGTCGCCTTCCAACACGGAACGGTCCATAAATGCACCGGGGTCGCCTTCATCAGCGTTACATACTACGTATTTTTGCGGTGCTTTGTTGGGTGCAGTAAATGCCCATTTACGACCGGTGGGGACGCCACCGCCGCCTCTGCCGCGCAAGCCGGAATCCGTCACAATTTGAATCACTTGTTCGGGAGTGTATTCCGTCAAGCATTTTGCTAAGGCTTGATACCCGTCGTTGGCGATGTATTCGTCCAACGATTCGGGGTCGATAACACCGCAGTTGCGCAATGCAACACGCACTTGTTTTTTATAGAAATCGGTTTCATTCAGTGCTTTGATGCTGTCACCTTTCACGGTTTCATCATACAGAAGCCGTGTCACAATACGACCTTTGAGTAAATGCTCCGAAACGATTTCGGGAATATCTTCCACTTTCACGCATGAATAGAAACAGCCTTCGGGATACACAATCATGATCGGGCCGAGAGCGCAAATGCCAAAACAGCCGGTAC
>JAGBSU010000179.1 GCA_017631705.1 Clostridia bacterium
AATCCGAACCCCGTTTTGAACAGGCGGATTTAGGCTCACCCTTCGTTAAAATACTCGCGAATACATACAGTATTCGCTGCGTTTTTGCCTTGGTTGCCCCACAAATCCGTTCTTTTCAAAATCTTCGACCTGAAAACGAAAAGATTTTGAGTGGTTTTTGTTTTTTGACCGAAGACAGGCTAACGCCTGTCAAGGGAAAAAGAGCAAAAAACACCAAAAGATACCGCTTTCAGGCGGGTTCGGATTCGTCGGGTTACCCTAGTAAAACTATATTCAAAAGGAGTAACTCTTATGAATTTAACCGAAACCACCACTTCCACAAAAAATTGCTTTGAAGGCAAAATCCTCCGTGTGCGTGTCGACACGGTACGCTTGCCCAACGGCGCCACCGCCACACGCGATATTGTGGAGCACAACGGTGCGGTATGTGTTGCCGCGCTCACCGAATCGCAGGAATTGTTGTTTGTGCGGCAATATCGACATCCTTTTGGAAAAGTGTTGTTAGAACTTCCCGCCGGTAAGCTGGACAGCAAAAGCGAAAACCCGCTTTCTGCCGCTGTGCGTGAACTGCGTGAGGAAACCGGCGCTACCGCCGCCGATATGCGTTTTTTGGGTGAACTGTATCCCTCCCCCGGCTATTGCGATGAAATCATTTCGCTCTATCTTGCCACCGGTCTTTCCTTCGGAGAGTCCGACCCCGATGACGATGAGTTTTTGGAGGTGGAACGTATCCCGCTAAAAACCGCTGTTCAAATGGTACTGGAAAACGAAATCCCCGACGGCAAAACCCAAGCCCTTGTCCTAAAAGTCGCCGCCTTAATGGGATAATATCTTTTCTGATTTTTTGTTTGCAAAAGAATTTACAGAAATTACATATTTTATATGTGTTTTATGGTATAATTAAAGAAAGAAAAGGAGTTAGATTCCCGTGTACTGTTTACCGCCTGAACTTTAACATCTATAAAGGAGGTAACTACATATGTATAAAAAATGCTTGCTTTTGATTGCTATGTTATCGGTGTTGCTTTGCTCATTAACAGCCTGTGTACCGGAGGAAGACAATTTGCCGACAACAACTACGGCAAGTACCACCACGACTACCTCAACCACAACAACCACTACCGCTTCGGCAACAAAATCCACGAATGGGAGTACTAATTTAATCGTGCAATCGCCGTTTTCCGATGTTACCATTAAAGCCATCACCGCCTACGATAAAGAAGACCAATACGCCACCGACGGCAAGGTGATATTATCGGAAAAAGAAACGGATATCGACGATATACAAAAAATTCAAGCATGGTTGAACGCAGAGGATTGGCAGTATTATGCCAACCAAGATGGTTGGGTGAAAATGCAACCGATACATGCCAAGCGCGTGGTGACATTTGCTTTAGACAAGGGTAAGCAATTGGTCTTGCACCTGATGTCGGATACCGATTCTTGGGTAGCCGTCGGCACTTTTGACGGTGCCTTGGATTACACCGCCATATATAATCAAGCGTGGCAATTCGACAAAACCGGCAACCACCATTTCACGCGGTATCACATCAGTAAAACATGCGTGGGCAAAATCATTGACGAATTGTTCGACGACTAATACAAAGCGGTCAAACACCAATCGGTGTTTGACCGCTTTTTGTGCGTTATATCCATTACGTTAACAATGCCAAATCGTTTCTGCATATTCCCGAATAGCACGGTCGGCAGAAAACACACCGCTTTTTGCGGTGTTTAGGAGTGCCATTTGCCCCCATCTTTCGCGGTCACGGTAGGTGTCCGTAGAACGCTGTTGTGCATCGAGATAGGTGTCAAAATCTGCTAACACCATATACGGGTCCTGCGTTTTGAGCGATTGTATCACTTGGTCAAATTTTACACCGTCAATGCCCTGTTCCAACCGTTCAAACACACGGTATAATCGCTCGTCAGTTTGTAAGACTTCCATCGGGTTATACCCCTGTCTTCGTTTGCTGACTTCGTCCTCCCGCATACCGAACAAAAACATATTCTCGGCACCGACCTGCTCACAAATTTCCACATTGGCACCGTCTAAGGTTCCCAATGTTACCGCCCCGTTCATCATGAGTTTCATGTTCCCCGTACCGCTCGCTTCGGTACCGGCAAGCGAAATCTGCTCACTGATATCGGCTGCCGGCATTAACAGTTCCGCCAAGGTAACACGATAATCCTCCAAATACACCACGCGCAGTTTATCACGCACCGACGGGTCTTTTTCAATCATAGCCGATAGTGCGCAAATGAGCTGAATAATCTCTTTTGCCAGCACATACCCCGGCGCCGCCTTTGCCCCGAAAATATAGGTGCGCGGCACAACGTCCATGGAGGGATTATCCTTTATCGTTAAATACCGATGCAAAATATGCAGCGCACTCAAATGCTGCCGCTTGTATTCGTGTAATCGCTTAACCTGCACATCAAACACCGATTGCGGGTCAATTGTCATGCCGTTTGCTTTGGCAATATACCGTGTCAATCGTTTTTTGTTTTGCTGTTTAATATCCAAAAACTCCCGACACGCCGCCGCATCGTTAGTTAACGGTAGCAGCCTTGATAAAGCGGTGGCATCGTACACAAACTCATTGCCGATACGGTTGGTTATCCAAGCCGATAATGCCGGATTGGCTTGGCACAGCCACCGTCGATGTGCAATCCCGTTGGTAACATTGTGAAACTTTTCCGGCATCACCGTATAGGCATCATGAAACACCCGCTCTTTCAAAATGTTACTGTGGATTTTTGCCACACCGTTTACGGCATGTGCCGCCGCCACACATAAATTTGCCATGTGTATCTGGCCGTTTTGAATAACCGCCATGCGGTTTACCTTTTCGACATCGCCGATAGCCCCCAACATTTCGCTATGAAACCGTCGGTTAATTTCACAAATGATTTGATAAATACGCGGTAAAAGACCGGATAGCAATTCTTCCGACCAACATTCCAGTGCTTCTTTCATCACCGTATGGTTGGTATATGCCACGGTACGACATACTAAATCCCAAGCCTTTTCCCATGAATACCCACATTCGTCTAATAACACTCGCATCAGTTCGGGAATCACCAATGTCGGGTGCGTATCGTTAATATGGATAGCCGCCAACTCCGGCAACGAATCTACCTTGCCGAATCGTTCTAACTGCCGCTGCACAATATCCTGCACCGAAGCCGATACCAAAAAATACTGCTGAGATAATCGCAACAGTTTTCCTTTATAGTGGTTATCGGCCGGATATAATACTTGTGTTATTACTTCTGTTAAGGACTTTTTTTCCATGGCGCGTGCATATTCCCCACAATTAAACAGTGACATGTCCATGCCGGTCGGTGCCGTGGCTTTCCACAAGCGTAAAACAGATATTCCCACACCGTCTTTTCCTGCCACCATTAAATCAAACGGTTGAGCCACTACCGCCGACGCATTTTCATGCTCTGTATGATGAAATTTCCCCTCCCATTGTTCGCGGATATTGCCGTAAAATTTCACCTCTTTTGCTAATTCCGGTCGCGGCAATAACCAACACTCGCCGCCCGGCAACCAAAAATCGGGGAACTCCTTTTGCTTTCCGTCAACAATTTTTTGCCGAAAAATACCGCATTCGTACAACAGTGAATATCCCATCGCCGGTATGCCTGCCGTGGCAAGTCCGTCTAAAAAGCATGCCGCCAACCGCCCCAAACCGCCGTTTCCCAATCCGGCATCCGACTCTAAATCGTAAAGCTTTTCAAGCGAAACACCGAACGATGACAGCACCTCACGCGCTATATCTATTAAATTCAAGTTATACAAAGTGTTTTTGAGAGACCGTCCCATCAAAAATTCCATACTCAAATAATACACTTGTTTTTTTGGCTGTGTATAAGCCTGCGACATATATTTCACACGTGCGTTTCTCAATGCATCACGCAACAATATCGCCAAAGCCCGATAGTATTGTTCATGAGTTGCCTTTTCAGGTGTTACGGAAAAACCAGTTAATAAGGTTTCTGTCAACGCTCTGTGAAAACCCTCTTTATCAAAGCAAACCGACATAGCTTTCCCCTCTTTTCATATTGTCTATACTACTTTTTGTTTTTTAATAAATAATATTCATGTACATTGTATTTTTAGTGCTCTTGACAGAAATCAATGGGAATAGTACAATAGAACAATCAAACGGAGGGGAATCGTATGCCACAACTCAACATTGTTTTAGTCGAACCGGAAATTCCGCAAAACACCGGTAACATCAGCCGTACCTGTGCTGCTACGGGCAGTCGTTTACATATCGTAAAACCTATGGGATTTACCATTGACGATAAGAAACTCAAGCGTGCCGGTTTGGATTATTGGCATTTGCTGGATATCACCTATTATGAGAATTTAACCGAGTTTTTTGAAAACAACATCGGTCCGTTTTTCTATTTTACCACCAAGGGTACACACATCTATTCCGATGTTGAATACCCCAACGGTGCCTATTTGTTGTTCGGCAAAGAAACCGCCGGTCTACCCGAATGGCTGTTGCATGAAAATCCGGAACGCTGTGTCCGCCTGCCGATGTTGGACGACGATGCCGCACGGTCGCTCAATTTGTCCAACACCGTAGCCGTCGGCGCCTACGAGGTACTGCGTCAATGGGGCTTCCCCGCCTTGCGTACCGAAGGACATTTGACGCAATATTAATTTTCCCGTTGACAAATGCCGACAAATCCACTATAATAAATAGGCTGTCACGCGGTGACAGCCTATTCACCATCGGTACGGAGAGTTGTCCGAGTGGTCGAAGGTGCAGCACTCGAAATGCTGTGTACGCAAGTACCTAGGGTTCGAATCCCTAACTCTCCGCCAAAATCGACAAATCTCGACAGAGGTTTGTCGATTTTTTCACCTTTTCACTTTTCACTATTCTCTGAGAAGTCAATTTTGGCAAGTAATAAGTAATAGTGAAGAAGCTTCTGGCATTCCTCAAGCAACATAACCGATAATCACATTCTTCGCAACAACACTCCACTATTCCCTCAGTATTGTGGTGATTCCCGTTTCCCGGACAATCTTCACCACCGTTTCCGGGAATTAAAACAGTTCCTGTAACATCTATAATCAACCATCTTCCCTCCTTGCAATGTAGCGTCTCTTTTAATATACACTATATAATCACTATTTGAACCAATTGTTTGAAACTTACATTTCCTGTACAATATATATAAAGAAGTGGTATTTGGAGGTTTTACAATGGCTGAACCGTATTTAAAATATCGCACGCGCTTTACTTCCTCTTTAAAGAACGAGCTTGTTCCGTTGTTTGATGAATTGTCAAGAAAAACTCGCATTCCCAAAAGTCGTTTATTGGATGAAGCAATGGAAGACTTGTTAAAAAAGCACGGGGTTGCGTTCTCACAAGAACCGGACAACCGTTAACATAACGATGAAAGTTACCTGTATAAGCCGCTTTGCTGTTGCAAGGTGGCTTTGGGCAGCACAAAAAAACTCCTGCAGAAGAATCTGCAGGAGTTTTTTAATAGTTTGGATTATTTCACCAGTTCAATAATTGCCATTTCGGCAGCATCGCCGCGGCGAGCACCGGTTTTGATGATGCGGGTGTAACCGCCGTTGCGGCCTTCGTACGAAGGGGCAATTTCATCAAATAATTTCTTGCAAACGCTCTCTTTGGTAACAAATGAGAACACCAAACGCTTGTTAGCAAGCGTGGGTTGTTTAGCAATGGTAATCATCTTTTCGGTCATGGAACGAACTTCTTTGGCACGGGTCACAGTGGTTTCAATGCGACCTTTTTCTAACAAGAACGTTACCATGGCTCTCAACATGGCCATACGCGAAGCGGTCGGTCTGCCGAGCTTACGAGTTCCGGGCATGTGAATTCACTCCTTTTCAGAATTCTGCGGGAATATGTTTTATTCCTCTTCGTCGCGCAGGGCAAAACCTAACGACGCCAATTTGTTAATAACTTCTTCCAAAGACTTGCGGCCTAAGTTGCGGACTTTCATCATATCGTCTTCCGTTTTGTTGATCAAGTCTTCCACCGTGTTGATACCGGCGCGTTTTAAGCAGTTGAAAGAACGCACGGACAAATCCAATTCTTCAATGGTCATTTCCAATGCTTTCTCTTTGCCTTTTTCGTCTTTTTCAACCATAACGGAATCGCCCACAAAAGCTTCACCGGACAAATCTACAAACAATGCCAAGTGGTCGGTAATGATTTTTGCTGCCAAAGACACTGCTTCTTGTGCGGTAATGGTACCGTTTGTCCAAACTTCCAAATTGAGTTTGTCAAAGTCGGTAATTTGTCCCACACGGGTATTGCTGACAGCATAGTTCACTTTAACCACCGGTGTGTAGATGGAGTCGACCGGAATAACACCGATAACCGATTGCATCAATTGCTTGTTGCGTTCGGCAGGCACATAGCCACGACCTTTGTCTACCGTGATTTCCATGTTCAGTTTTCC
>JAGBSU010000180.1 GCA_017631705.1 Clostridia bacterium
AAAAACAGTATATTGCTCAGTATCGCCGGATTTAAGCAAAATATCATTATTTCTACCGTGTTACTGCTGCTATATGCTATCTGTTTGATTTTGTTTATGGCATTCGGTGTGGTGACAGCCGGAGTATTAATCATTATTTATGTGTTTTTCCTACCGGCTTTTCGTTCTTTTTTGATTCAGTTTACGGTGTTCCCGCTTGTGAAAAAGCATATCATTGATCCGTATTACAAAGACCATCCCGACGAAGACTTGGATAAACGTCGTGATTTAAACTTGGCAGACGATGATATACAACCGGAAGATGCCGTTTTTGAGGATATCGGCACACAAGAAAAAACGGTTATTCCCAAACAATATAGTGAAGAAGAAATGAGTCGTGCTAAACGTATTTCAAAAGAAGACGAGGATGACGATACCATCTAAATAAAAAAGCGTTGCTGATTTTCAGCAACGCTTTTTTCTATACTTTATTTTTTGTTAAAACTGTCTTTTAACGAAACAGAACGGTTGAACACCGGATGTTCTGCGGTACTGTCTACATTGTCTATGCAGAAATAACCTAAACGCATAAACTGGAAAGCCCCGGAAGCATCGGACGTTAAAATACCGGCTTCCACTTTGCAATCGGTCAAGGTTTCCAAAGAATCTTTACTGAGCATTTCCAAATAATCGTTATCGCCGGCTTCCGGTTCGGCATCCAAGAAGAGGGAAGAATACAACCGCACTTCGGCATCTTTTGCCGTGGCAGCATCTACCCAGTGAATGGTACCCTTTACTTTTCTGCCGTCGGGGGTGTTGCCGCCGCGAGTTTCAGGGTCATAGGTGGCGGTGATTTCGGTAACGTTGCCATTTTCGTCTTTTACGCAACCGGTACAACGCACCACATAAGCCGATTTCAAACGCACCTCATTGCCGGGGAACAAACGGAAATATCCTTTAACAGGCTCTTCCATGAAATCGTCGCGTTCCACCCACAAATTGCGCGAGAACGAAACTTGGTGTGTACCGCGTTCGGGATAGGACGGATGATTTTCCACGTCAAAGATTTCCGTTTCACCTTCGGGATAGTTGGTGATTGTCAATTTTACCGGATGTAATACCGCCATAGCGCGCGTTGCATTTTCGTTCAAATCTTCACGCAAGCAGTGCTCTAATAAAGCGATTTCCACCATGCTGGGTACTTTGGCGACACCGACACGTTCAATGAAGTTACGCACCGAGGACGGAGTATAACCACGACGACGTAAACCACGCAAGGTGGGCATACGCGGATCGTCCCAGCCCGATACAAAGCCTTCTTCTACCAAACGGCGCAATTTCCGCTTGGACATCACGGTATAGTTGATATTCAAACGAGCAAACTCAATTTGACGAGGTTGTCCTTCCAAGCCTGCGTGTTCCACAACCCAGTTGTAAAGCGGGCGATGGTCTTCGAATTCCAACGAGCAGAGCGAGTGCGTAATACCCTCAATGGCATCTTCCAGCGGATGAGCAAAGTCATACATGGGATAGATGCACCATTTATCGCCTTGGCGGTGATGATGAGCATGGTTAATACGGTAAATAACCGGGTCACGCATGTTAAAGTTACCGCTGGCAAGGTCAATCTTAGCACGTAACGTCATGGAACCATCTTCAAATTCGCCGGCACGCATGCGAGCGAACAAATCCAAACTTTCTTCAATCGGACGGTCACGATAGGGGCTAACAGCAGGGTGGGTAACGTCGCCGCGATTTTCCCGCATTTGATCGGGGGAAAGTTCGCAAACGTAAGCAAGGCCTTTTTTGATTAACGAAACCGCAATATCGTACATCGTCTCAAAATAATCCGAAGCGAAATAAAAGCGGTCGTCCCAGTCATAACCGAGCCAATGGATATCTTCTTGAATGGCATCTACGTATTCGACGTCTTCCTTGGTTGGGTTGGTATCGTCCATACGCAAATTGCAGATACCGCCGTATTTTAAAGCAGTACCGAAATCAATGCAAATGGCTTTGGCGTGACCGATATGCAAATAGCCGTTTGGCTCCGGCGGAAAACGAGTGTGTACTTGTTTTCCATAGCACCGTGCACCGGGTTGTAGCTCCTCATCAATAATATCGTGTATAAAATTTCCGCCCATGGAAACAACGTTTTCTTCTGACATTGGAAATATCCTCCTGTTATTTGAAAGCTTTTTGTGCGGTGCGTAACCGTTCAGTTACTATATCTTTTCCCAAAAGACTCATAATTCCACACAAATCCGGTGTGTTGCGACGACCGGTGACAGCTACACGAATCACGGTGCTGACGTCACCTGCGTGGCCTTTATAAGCATCGGGTTGCTTTTTATATTCCTTTACCTCGGGACAAAAACCGAGTGCAGGGCAAATCCCTTTAATAGTATCGAACCAGGTTTGTTTATCCTGCGTGGGATCATACACCGTTTCATAAGCCGAAAGAATAGCGAGGATATCTTCCTTTTGCAGATTTTCCGGCCACGGATACTCGGTGGGGGCATTGAAGAAATACTCAACGTATTCCGGAATATCGTTCCATTTCGCCAAATCCTTACGCGGTTTCGCACCGCCACGGTCAATGGAGAAAATACCGGTAGCAAATGCCAAGTCACGTGTTAATAACGCGTGCAATGTCGGGTTAAATTCTTTGGACCATGCTACTGCCGCTGCGGTTATCTCTTCGGCAGTCTTACCGGCAATGATATTTTTGCTAACGTCGTTGAGTTTATTCAAATCAAACAAAGCACCCGAAACGCTCATCTTTTTCAAATTGAACGGGAAAGCGCTACGCGGCTTGTCCGGGTTGGCGCGTCGCCAATCTTCATAGTCGCTGTTGGCAACCGTGTGCAAGTATTCCATCACGCTCTCCGGCGGATAACCTTGCTCGGTATAGAAGTGAACAGCCGCTTCCGGGTCTTTCCGTTTGGAAAGTTTGCGTTTGCCGCCTTCGTCTTCTTTCATAATCGGGCTGACGTGTGCATATTTCGGCGGTTTAAAACCGAGCACACGGAACAATTGCAAGTGAACCGGTACCGAGGCAATCCATTCGTCACCGCGAACAACGTGAGTAGTACGCATTAAATGGTCATCCACGGCGTGTGCAAAGTGATACGTGGGAATACCATCGGTTTTAAGTAACACGATATCTTGGTCGTTTTCCGGCATTTCAATGGTGCCTTTGATCATATCGTCGAATTTTACA
>JAGBSU010000181.1 GCA_017631705.1 Clostridia bacterium
GCCCCACGAGAACACGCTGTTAAAAGCACCGGCTACCAACGTAGCGTCGGTATAGCCTTTTAAGATTTCACCGGTTTCCAAGTTGTAAGCACCCGAAGTCAACACGACCAAAGCGGTCATGGTGCAAACGACCATGGTATCGGCAAACACTTCAAAAATACCCCACATACCTTGTTTGACCGGTTCTTTTATGCTGGAGTTGGAGTGAACCATAACCGAAGAACCAAGACCGGCTTCGTTAGAGAAAACACCGCGTTTGAAACCTTGGGTCATTACCTTGCTGATAACGGTACCGATACCGCCACCGACAGCAGCGATGGGGGTGAAGGCGTTTTTGAAAATCGCCCCGAACGCCGGAAGAATAGCGGCATAGTTGATGCCAACAATAATAAGCGAACCGACAACGAATAAAACAACCATGAACGGAACCACTTTTTCAGCCACATTGGCAATACGTTTGAGACCGCCCAAAATGATGAGTGCTGCCAATACCATTAAAATAGCACCTAAGATAACGTTGTATAAGCTGACACCGCCGAGGATTTCCACCGAGGACAACGCGCTAACGTCGAAAGCGCTAGAAACGTTGGCAACGATTTTGTTAACTTGACCCATCGAACCGATACCGCAAGCAGCAAGCAATGTGAAGATGGAGAAGAGAACAGCGAGAATTTTGGCAATAGTTTTAAAGCCTTTTTTGCTGCCCAAACCATCGACCAAGTAGTACATGGCACCGCCGCTCCATTCACCGTTTGCGTTACGGCGACGGTAGTACAGACCGAGCACGTTTTCGGAATAGTTGGTCATCATACCAAAGAAAGCGGCAACCCACATCCAGAAAACCGCACCGGCACCACCGATGCAAATAGCAGCGGAAACACCGGCAATGTTACCGGTACCCACCGTGGCGGCCAAAGCGGTGCACAACGCTTGGAAGGGGGAGATGGTACCCTTTTCCTTAACGTGGCCAATAACGTTCTTTTTGAACATACTACCGATGGTTTCCTTCCACCAATGGCCCAAACGGCCGACTTGGAAGAATTTGGTGACACACGTCATTACAATACCTGTGCCGATAAGCAAGGCGAGACCGACGTAGCCCCATACAAACCCGTTGATACTGTTGTTGATGTTGGTAATCCATTCCATCATGATTTTACTACCTCCTCAATATAAAAAAAGAAAAGACCCTGCTTACTATGCAAAGTCTCACACAAAAAAGACAATCGTAACCAAACGATTATTGCACTTTGTCCTTTTGCCTGAGAGATTAGCGCGTTGCGCTTTGCACCTTCGGCACTCAATTCAATGAGTTTCTCCAAAGTTCTGTCAAGTTACAGTCCTTATCTTATAAGACACCTGAGAGTGTTACTCCTTCGGTCGGCCAACTGCCATTTCCTGCAACCATCATACAGAATCTATTTACTTTTTAAAGCAGTATACTACACCTTTTCAGATTTTTCAAGAGGTTTTTACATATTTCTTAAAAATGTTTTGTAGGTGTCACACATCATTGTAACACCTACAAATGAACGGCGGTGATTTTGCAAGTATGAGTTGATTAGTTAAATAAAATGTGATATAGTTATTAAAAACCTATTTGAGTGTAATATGCACAGCGAGATTACTAAAGGGAGTTTTTATGAAAAACAATTTTTGTTCTCTTAAGAATACCGAATGTGAATATTTCCCTTGCCATAAAACTTCAGGCGACTATTTTAATTGTATGTTTTGTTATTGTCCCCTTTATGCTTTAGGGGAAAAATGCGGGGGGAATTTTAACTACACCGAAAATGGCATAAAGAATTGCTCAAATTGTCTTATTCCCCATTCAGAAAACGGATATCGTTAAATTTTATCAAAACTCGGTGAGGTTTCCGAGCTGGCAAAAAAAGATAGATAACTTTAAACGCAAAAATCCCTTACGGTAGAATGAAAATCCTACTGTAAGGGATTTCTTATTTTTGTGA
>JAGBSU010000182.1 GCA_017631705.1 Clostridia bacterium
AAACTACAATCACCCCAGTATCGTTGTGTGGGGACTTTCGAATGAAATCACCATGAAGGGCGAAAAAGACCCCGATTTGTTGGAAAACCACCGCATTTTGAATGATTTGTGCCACAAGTTAGACAGCACACGTTTGACAACCATGGCAGCGATTTCGATGTGTCCGATGGATGCCGAATACTTGACCATTCCCGATACCGTTTCGTACAACCATTATTTTGGTTGGTACGGCGGCGAAACCGACATGAACGGTCCGTGGTTTGACAAGTTCCATGCGATGCACCCCACCATTCCGATTGGATGTTCGGAATACGGCTGTGAAGCCTTAAACTGGCATACCTCGCAACCGATGCAAGGGGATTACACCGAAGAATATCAAGCGTATTATCACGAAGAGTTGATTAAACAGCTCTTTTCCCGCAAGTATCTCTGGGCAACTCACGTGTGGAATATGTTTGATTTCGGTGCCGATGCGCGTGCCGAAGGCGGCGAAAACGGTCAAAACCATAAAGGGCTAATGACCTTTGACCGCAAGTACAAAAAGGACGCATTCTACGCTTATAAAGCATGGTTAAGCGACGAACCGTTTGTACATCTTTGCGGTAAGCGGTATATTGACCGTGTGGAAGACGTCACCAAAGTGACGGTGTATTCCAACCAAAAAACCGTAGAATTGTTTGCTAACGGTACTTCGCTCGGTGTGAAAGAAGCTAAAGATCATTTCTTCTACTTTGAAGTGCCGAACAGCGGCGAAACACATTTGGTGGCTGTATCCGGTGATTTGAAAGACGAAAGCGATATTCGCAAAGTGGCTACACCCAACGACGATTATCGTTTAAAAGAGGTCGGCGCTGTCCTTAACTGGTTTGATATCGAAGCTCCTGAAGGTCGGCTTTCGCTGAACAGTAAAATGAGCGAAATTATGGCTACGTTCCGTGGTAAATTGCTTATTGGTAAAATCTTTATGAAGATGATGCCGAAAAAAGGCAAAGGCGAAAAGAACAGTGCCATGGGCTTTGAAATTAACGACGATATGATGAAAATGATGGGTGGATTTACCCTCCTTCGTTTGACAAGCTTGGTTTCGATGCTGAACATCGAGTTCACAAAAGAAGATTTATTGAAGATGAATGCCAAACTCAACAAAATCAAAGCACCGAAGAAAAAATAAAAAAAGTCCCACCGAAGGAAACTTCGGTGGGACACTATTTTTTTACGGTTCGAAACAAGGCATGAGTTCTAATTTAAAACGGCTGTTGCGATAGAGAGTATCTATGCGTTGTTTTACCGCTTCGTCCTCGCACACACCGGTGCGAATATATTTATCTAGCACAGCATAGGTAAATCCCAGGTTGTCTTCGTCGGTTTTACCGGAAAGACCGTCGATGGGTGTTTTATGAATCAAGTTTTCGGGCAATCCTAATACTGTGCCAATTTCTTTGACCTCTGCCACAGTCAGGCGCGAGCAAGGGCTGAAATCGCCGGCGGCATCGCCGTAGCGTGTGGAGTACCCCACCCAATCCTCCGAAAGGTTGCAGGTGTTGGCCACCCGACCGTTACACGATTGGCTGACAGCATACAGCGTTGCCATGCGAATGCGTGCCGGCAGATTGATTTTGGTTTGTTTGCTGGGGCAAAGTTCGGCAGGAAGGTTATTGTAGACACCGTCGACAGCATCTTTGACATTGATGATATAGTGCTTGATACCAAGGTGTTCTACCAGTTGTTTGGCACAATCAATATCGTGTTGTTCACCACACGGCATCAACACACCGATAACGCGGTCTTTGCCTAATGCCCTTACGCATAAAGCAGCAACTACCGAGCTGTCTTTACCGCCGGAAATACCGACCACAGCATTGCAGTCTTTGCCGTTTTGTTCAAAAAATTCTTGTATCCATTTAACGCATGCATCAGTAACGGTCTTTGCATCAAACATGTTTGTTCCCTCTTTAATGTTTTTTATACAGTATAACACGATTTAATGAAAAATACCACCATTTCTGCATAAAAAGATTTTTGCAAGTTTTGTGCTTTAACCTTGCAAAAATCGTATGTTTTTTCGTGTTTTTTATTGACAGTTAGAAAAAAATGTAGTATCCTTGAAAAATGCTACTGCAAAGGAGAAATTCATTATGTTAAAGTCAGAATACCTGAAAAAAGTTTATGCTGATGTCGAAGCTCGTAACCCAGGCGAAAAAGAGTTTCTGCAAGCCGTTTTAGAGGTTTTAACCTCTATTGAACCGGTTGTAGAATCCAACCCCAAATACGAGGAATGTGGCGTCATTGAAAGAATGGTAGAACCGGAAAGACAAATTCTTTTCCGTGTACCGTGGGTTGACGATAACGGCAAAGTCCACGTTAACCGTGGTTATCGTGTGCAATTCAACTCTGCTATCGGTCCGTACAAAGGCGGTTTGCGTTTCCATCCGTCTGTGAATGCGAGCATTATCAAATTCTTAGGTTTTGAACAAACCTTCAAAAACAGCTTAACCAGCTTGCCCATGGGCGGCGGTAAAGGTGGTAGTGACTTCGATCCGCGCGGTCGTAGCGATGGAGAAATCATGCGTTTCTGCCAAAGCTTTATGACAGAACTTTCCAAACACCTCGGCGCTGATACCGACGTTCCTGCCGGTGACTTGGGCGTGGGTGCTCGTGAAATCGGTTACCTCTACGGTCAATACAAACGCTTGTGCAACGAATTTACCGGTGCTTTGACCGGTAAAGGTCTTCCTTACGGCGGTGCGTTGATTCGTCCGGAAGCTACCGGTTTCGGTGCTGTGTATTATGTGGACGAAATGCTCAAATCGCTTGGCGATACCATTAAAGGTAAAACCTTTGCGGTTTCCGGTTTCGGTAACGTTGCTTGGGGTACGTTGAAAAAGGTTGCTGAACTCGGCGGTAAAGTGGTTACCATTTCCGGTCCTGACGGTTATATCTATGACGAAGACGGTATCAACACCGAAGAAAAATTGCAATTTATGCTTTCCATGCGTTCTTCCGGTCGCGACAAGGTCAAAGATTATGCCGACAAATTCGGTGTCCCCTATTTTGAAGGTCAAAAACCGTGGGGTACCAAGGTTGACATTATCATGCCGTGTGCTACGCAAAACGAAGTGGACGTTAAAGATGCTGAACAAATCATTGCTAACGGCATCAAATATTACGTAGAAGTTTCCAACATGCCGACCACCAACGAAGCGGTTGCTTTGCTCAAAGCTAACGGTGTTGTGGTGGCTCCTTCCAAGGCTGTTAACGCCGGCGGTGTTGCTGTTTCCGGTTTAGAAATGAGCCAAAACTCCATGCATTACAGCTGGACGGCAGAAGAAGTCGATGCAAAACTCCATCAAATCATGAAGAACATTTTCACTGCTTCCTTGAAAGCGGCTGAAAAATACGGCATGAAGGGCGACCTTGTTGCCGGTGCGAACATCGCCGGTTTTGAAAAAGTGGCAGATGCCATGATTGCCCAAGGTGTTGTTTGATAAACAAGATAGAAAAAAGACACGCTTTTCCCTTTGAACAGGGAAAAGCGTGTCTTTTTTTCAAGTTATTCCAATGTTCCGTATAGGCGGTATAAAGAGGCTTCGTCCTTGCCGTAATAAACCCAAACATCTTGATATTTCGGAACGGTAACACGAACTAAATAGCGGACCGAACCGGTACCAGTATTACTGGAAGCATCCAATGTCAACAACAAATCCTTAGATGTTATTTTATCAAGCGTACCTTTCGGGCCGCACAAGATAATATTGGAAAGGACTTGGCTGTTGAGTGTGATGGATTTTCCTGCCGGGATATTTTCTACTTTAACATCCTCCAACCCTTTAATTGAGCACGATATGGATTTTTTTGTATATTTTTGAAGATTTAAGGATAATTCCACCGTGTTACCTTCCAGTACTTGAACACCGGTCGGAACGTTAAGGGAAACCGTCATGGAAGAATCTTCCGGAGTCAGACGGTCAAAGTTGACGGTGCCGAGATTACCGATGGTAGATGCTGCCGCCGCCAACGCCTCGGCTTCCCCTACCATGGTAATAGCCGACGGCGTCAGGGTTACCAAACCGTTTTCCGAAATGCCTGTCGGGCGATTAGCCAGCGTATATGTCAACGGCACTTTTTGTTGAACCCAAACAGGAACGGTAACCTCGACGGTATTTTCGTTGCCATCTAACTGTAAAACGTGGCAATTTTCCAACGAAACTTCGTTACCATCAAAATCCAACGCGTGTAATTCTGCGGAAAAACGCGTGGTTTTATCAATCTCACCGCCGTTTTCCACCTTGGCAGAAACCGTAGCAATACGCGTGATGACGGTTTGCGGACCTTCGATTTTGATTGTTCCGCCT
>JAGBSU010000183.1 GCA_017631705.1 Clostridia bacterium
ATTCCCGTCGTCTAATGTTACGACGCCGCCGGCATTGTTAATACAGCCACCGTTGTTGCTGCTTTCCCCTCCGGTAATGGCGCCACCGTATATGGTAACGGTACCTCTGTTTTCATCTCGTATGTACAGACCGTTACTTCCCACTGTGTATCTATGCGCCGTATCGGGAGAACTATCCGTAATGATAAGGGTACCTCTGTTTTTAATAACGCTACCGTTGCCGGAGCCTTCAAGAACGAAACCGTTCAAGTCCAAGATAACCGTTGTGTTCCATGGAACGAGTAATTCACCGGATATAACGTATACATCTCGTAGCAACTTATATGTGGCGCCGTGGATGTTCATAGTTGTAAATGTTGTTAAGTCGTGTATTGACGATTGAGATTCGGTATCAGTGATTACGTCAATATAAACAGATTCGGCCATATAGGGATAATCACTTTCGGGATATTGATAACTGAGGCCGTTGTTATTTACCATGGCCAAACCGTCTATAATCCAAGTTTGGGGAATGCTGTTCGCAGCCTCATAACCAAAATATGCGCCGGAAATCTTAACATTGCAACCGTTACTGTAAATTTTTCCTTTAATGCCACCACCGATGATGTCGGCGTTACAGTCTCGCAAGAAGAAAATATCGTTGCCGTTGTTGTCGGCGTTATTGTCTCGGATAGTGCCACCGTACATGGTTAAGGCACTTCCGGTATAAACACCGCCACCGTTCGTGTTGCTACGATTTCCCACAATGTTGCCACCCCTTATTGTTAAAGAACCATCACCGCCAATACCGCCACCGTTATCTAAAGTGGTATTTCCCACAATGTTGCCGCCGTTCAAGATTAAAGTACCGTTGTTTAGAATGCCGCCACCATCGCCATATGTGATACTACCACCGGTAATTGCTCCACCTTTCAATGTGACTGAACCGCCGGTATTGTTCCAAATATAAAGACCGTTGCTTTTTTCAGTGTATGTATGAACCGCAGTTTGAGCGCTATCAATAATAGTGAGCGTTCCGTTGTTGTTGATAACACGGTCGCTTCCCGTACCTTTGAGGATAAATCCGTTCACATCCAAGGTAACGCTTGCATAGGCAGGTACGTTCAAACTACCTTTCTGAAGTTGCACATTATGCATTAACTTGTACGTGGCTCCGTCTGTATTAAGAGCATCGAAAGTGCGCAAGTCGGATATGTATGAAGCATTACCGGCGGGGGGGATTTTGCAAATAAAGATTATGCCCAGTTTGTAGGGGAAATCGGGATCGCCACCGGCAGTTGTTGACCATTCGGCTTTTTCGTCCACCCATGATATGTCGATGCTCTGCTTGGCTTCTATACCGAAAAGTCCTGCAGTAACGGAAATTTTGCCATATTGCCTAACAATCTCGCCTTTAATAGCGCCACCATTGATGCGTGTTTCGCTAGCGCCGCCCCAGTTGAAAATTTCGTCTCCGTTTGCCATAGCTTTGTTATATGCAATGGTGCCACCGGTTATGGTGGTAATTGCCGATCCTGATCCGGGAGTTGAAATACCGCCACCATTGTTGGCCACATTACCTATAATTTGTCCTTGGTTTATGTTTAAAATCTTGGCGTTATATATACCGCCTCCGGCAATGTTCGATTTGTTGCCCACAATGGTGCCACCGTTTAGATTTAAAGTACCGTTATTGGTAATTCCGCCACCGTCACGGGGGGACGTACCGCCGGTAATGGCTCCTCCACTTAATACAATGGAACCGCCAACATCGTCCAAGACGTACAAACCGTTGCTGCTTAGCGTATATAAATGTTGCGCATCCGGGTTGCTGTCATTAATTGTGAGAGTTCCGTTGTTGTTGATAATACTGTTTTGGCCCGAACCTTTGATGACAAATCCGTTTAAGTCCAAAATTATGCTTTTGTCTGCAGATACGGTTATTTGAGCATCAGTTTCCAGCGTAACGTCTTGCAACAACGTATATTTGGCGCCATCAATATTCATGGTGGTAAAAGACTTGATGTCTGTTATATAATTTGTGTTGCCGTTCCGGTCTTCTCTAAGAATCATGGGAAGTTGCAAAATATAGGGATAAAGATTTGACGGATAGGAAGGATTGGTATTGAGGTTTGATCCCCAAGTGGAAGCATCCCCTTGCCATGACTCATTTATGCTCCGTTTGGCTGTATGGCCAAAATATCCGCCGTTTATGACGACAGTGCCGCTTTGGGATATAATTTCGCCTTTAATGCCACCATTGTGAACAAATACAGAGGAAGTTGATCCATAATTGCAAAGTTCATCACCTGACACAAGTGACTTATTGTCGGCAATGCTTCCGCCGTGCATATTTACGTTTCCGCCTTCCATATTACAAATACCGCCACCCTTAGCGGAAGCGTAATTACCTTGTATGCTTCCGCCCTTTATGTTCACGGTACCGTTATTTAAAATACCGCCACCGTTACCGCCACAGTTATTTCCCACAATATTGCCGGAATTTAGCGTTAATGTGCCTTTGTTGATAATACCGCCACCGTCACCGGAATGACTTCCACCGGTAATAGCTCCGCCGAGCAAGGTGATAGAACCGAAATCGTCATCCCAGATATAATCGTAGCCATCTACATAATATGCATGTTCTGTTTCCGGAGCGCTGTCAATAACAATAAGGTCGCCTTCATTGTAAATAACCGTATTTGTTGAGTTGGATTTAAGAACAAAACCGTTTAGGTCCAAGGTAACGGATGTGTTCCTCGGTACAGTCAGACGATGTTCAAGATGAATGTTTTGCAATAATTTGTACACAGCTCCGTCGTTGTCCATGCGGGAAAAAGATGATAAATCATTTACGTAGTCGACATTTCCGTTTCTGTCGGACACAGCTATGTTTGAACCGTTGGTAACCTTAAATGGATAATTTGTTTGCGGATACTTAATGGCAGAATCGAGGTTGGGCGTAAAAATTATACCGCCGGTTAGCATGGGAGCGAGGGTTTTTTGAGCTTTTTCGCCAAAATAACCACCGAAAATCTTAATTTTACCACCGCTTGCGGCGTATGCCGTACCGTTAATGCCACCACTGTGTATTGAGGCAACGCTGCCACTTCCCTGTACCGCAATATCCCATCCTCTGTCGGATTCACTGTAATTGCCAATGATTGCACCGCCGTTCATGGTGAAAGTGCCTTTATTATAG
>JAGBSU010000184.1 GCA_017631705.1 Clostridia bacterium
ATTTGCAAAACCGTAATCCAATAGTGTACGCGCACCGCCAAACCGTTCGGCGGTGGTGGTGCATCCCAACATCACTGCCCCCAATGCCAAGCCATTTCGTTCGGCAGTCGCCGCAAGATTATGCCCTGCCGTAGCCGTGGTACCGGTTTTAAGCCCCGTTATCCCCTCGTAAAACCGCACTAACTTATTGGTGTTAACCAGCTGTGATTGACCGTCACGCAACGTATCCATCCAAATCGTAGTGTATTGCTTAATGGTAGGGTGTTTCATCAGTTCTCGTGACATGACAGCCACGTCGTACGCGCACGAATACGCTTCATCATTCAAACCACTACAATCCAAAAAATGCGTATCGTTCATACCAAGTTCAGCAGCACGGGTGTTCATGCGTGCCACGAATTCCTCCACAGAACCTGCCACATGTTCAGCCAACGCCGCACAGGCATCGTTTGCCGAAACAACCGCCGCCGCTTTCACCAAATCGTGAACACTCATCACCTCACCCGGCTCCAACCAAATTTGCGAACCGCCCATGGATGCTGCTTCGGCAGAGCAGGTTACACTATCGGTTAAAGAAATCATGCCGTTGTCCAGTGCTTCCATCACCAACAACAAGGTCATGATTTTGGTCACCGAGGCAATCGGCAGTTTTTCGTGTTCATTTTTCTGAAACAACACCTTGCCCGATGTAAAATCAATTAAAATTGCGGACTTGCCACCCACCGTGAGTGCCGTGCCCGTTGCGGTTTGCACACTTTCCTCTGCCGGAATACTGTTCCAAGCCATCAGTTCGGCGGCCGTTTCTCCGGATTCCTCCTCAAAAAACACCGCCTTCGCTTGTGCCGGTATTGTAAAAGCCCACACAATACACAGTATACAGATACCTACTCGTTTGATTGGTTTCATAAAAACCCTCCTTCTCGTTATAAATCTTATGCAAAAACGAGAAAGGGTATGAAAAAAGATGCCTTGCGGCATCTTTTTTTGATTTATTTACGGCTTTCCAGCAATTTTTTGATTTTTTCGTGTGAATCCACAATCTTACTGACCGATACATCATGGTTGAGCGAGGCAATAAAGTAGGCAATGTATTTGGAAACATCCACTTCGCAAAACCATTCGCGTTTTTTCAGTTCCTCGGAACGGTAAGTTAAGTTGGTTCCCAACACACCGGTAATAATACCCTCTTCAAAAGCTTTGTCGAATTTTTCCAAACCGTTAGTAAAAATCGCATAGGTGGCATAAGTAAAAATGCGATTGGCTTTGCGTTTTTTCAGTTCATACGCAATATCCAGCATGGATTCACCCGAAGAAATAATATCGTCGGCAATAAAGACATCCTTGCCTTCTACCGAGTCGCCCAAATATTCGTGTGCGACAATCGGGTTGCGGCCATTGACAACATGGGCATAGTCACGGCGTTTGTAGAACATGCCGAGATCCACGCCCAACGTAGAGGCATAGTACATATTACGGTTCATGGCGCCCTCATCCGGACTGACAATCATTAAATGGTCACGGTCGGGATGTAAATCGGGATAGCGGCGGAATAACGCTTTTAAGGTTTGGTAAGCGGGAATGACATTATCAAAGCCCATAAGCGGTACGGCATTTTGTACGCGAGCATCGTGTGCATCAAAGGTGATAATGTTAGAAACGCCCATACGTTCCAATTCTTGCAATGCTACCGCACAGTCTAACGA
>JAGBSU010000017.1 GCA_017631705.1 Clostridia bacterium
GTGGTACGGAAATAAAGCGGTGCTTGTAAATCGGCATCGCCGAAGCCTTGACCGGCTTGTAAAATACGGCGGTATACCTCATCCTCAGAATCCAAGAAGTGAACGTCACACGTGGCACAAACCGGAATGCCGAGTTCGTCGCCCAAGCGAATAACGGTGCGATTAAACTCACGCAGTTGTTCTTCGTCACGAGCAATCGGCGGATTGGTGCTACCATCTTTATTTTTAGTGGGACGAAGCATAAAATGGTTGTTACCAAGCGGTTGAATTTCCAGAAAATCGTAAAACCGTGCAATCTCACATAACTCGTCCCACGGCTTGTCCGCAATAATGGCTTGGAAAAGTTCACCTTGCTCACATGCGCTACCAATCAGCAGTCCCTCGCGACATTCGAGCAACTTTTCTTTGGTAATGCGAGGGCGGTAACGATAATTTTTCAGGTGACCGAAAGAAATCAATTTATACAAATTCTTTAAGCCTACGTTATTTTTTGCCAACAAAATTTGGTGATAACGGGGGGCTGTTTTTTCATTGGGCAGAATTTCACCGTTTTCGTCACGTGGCGAGGCTTCGGGAATATAATACGCTTCCACACCGTAGAGGATTTTAATATCGTGACCGGCTTTGGCGGCATCCTCTGCCGCATTCATCGCTTCGGGGAAGGCTTGTGCGACACCGTGGTCGGTAATCGCAATGGCGGAATGTCCCCAATCCACCGCACGTTGTACCAAAGCTTTGGCATCTGACACGGCATCCATAGCAGACATTTTGGTATGTAAGTGCAATTCTACACGTTTTTTCTCTGCTGTGTCTTTGCGCACATATTTACTCACCAATGCCAACGACTTGGGGGCTAAAACGTTGCCTTTGGCAAAAGAATCGTATTCATACAATCCATTAAGCAGCACACAAGAACCGTTTTTCACCGATTCCATGGCTTCTAATTTTGCTTTATCGCGTTTGGTATCGGTCCACAAAATAACCGAAACAGAATTGGTGCGGTCGGTGATATAAAAGGTATGGCGAATACGCGTCCCCTCTTTGAACGCGCGCGTTTCATATCCGAACACCTCACCCCAAACCGTAGCAACCGTTCCCTCTTGTAACTGATTAAGTGCTACCGGCGTTTCACGCGGGATCGGGCCGAATACCGACGTCGCTGTTTCCAAATATATCGGCAAGCCGTCGGCAGGCGGTGCAGAATCGTCTATTGGTTTTTGCGGCTTTACCGTCGTAGGTACTGCTTGCTTTGCCATAACAGCGGCTTGCTGTTCGGCGGCACGCTGTGCTGCTTCACGCTCGGCCTTTTGAGCCTCGGCAACCAACTTCTTATATTGCTCGTCTTCTTGGTCGACACCTGCAACGCCTTCAAAGCGCAGTGACACCTTTGTTTCAAACAATTCCCCAATGAGTTCTTTGAGCATGGTATCGGTATGCGTCGATTCAATCACGTCTAACCCACCATGTTTTAAACGAATCGTCCATTCGTTGTTTTGTAACGTGTATTCGGCATCGTTGAATGTTCCGTTCACCGCCACACAGCGACGGCGCAAATAGGAAACTATCGTCGGGAAACATGCCGGTGTCAAAGAATCTGCCGGATAAATTGGGAGTAATTCCACGGTGTTAAGGCACAAACCGACTTGTATGGCTTTTTCTAACAAAGTGATGTCTTCAAAAGGCATAAAGGCGCCTAATCGCAAGCGAGATCGCAAAAAAGCTTCCTTGCGGTTAACTTCTATTGATTCCACCTGTGCTGACGAAAAACGTTCCAGTAAGGCAGTATCGGTTATGTAAGGTGAAAATAGGGTTTTTACGTCTGCTTTGCTCATAACTGTTCAATTTCCCCCAGCAATTCTCGCACAGCCTCTTGCTCGTCCACCGTACGAATCACTTTTCCTTTCTTAAAAATAGCCACTTTTCCGTCACCGCCGGCAAGACCGACGTCGGCTTCACGCGCCTCCCCCGGTCCGTTGACCACGCAACCCATCACCGCTACGGTAATCGGCTTGTGAACAAGACGCAACGCCTCTTCCACTTTGGCGGCAATATCTAACAAATCAATCCGTGTTCTGCCGCAAGTGGGACAAGAAATCAAGGTAGGCTCGTGGGGAGCTAACCCTAATGCTTTTAAAATATCTTTTCCCGCCTCTACTTCTCGTATAGGGTCGGCGGTTAATGAAACGCGTATGGTATCACCGATACCTTGCAGTAACAGTGCACCGATACCGGCAGTGGATTTAATCAGTCCCATACGCTCGGTACCCGCTTCGGTTACACCCAAATGTAAGGGGTATTCACAAGCGGCCGCTGTTAATTCATACGCTTTTACCATCGTATCCACGTGCGAAGATTTAATAGACAGTACAATATCGTCAAAATCTGCTTGTTCCAACAGTGAAGCATGATACAACGCACTATCTCGCATTGCTTCGGCACACGGATGCCCGTATTTTGCCAAAATCTCCTTTTCCAGCGAGCCGGAATTGACACCGATGCGAATGGGAATCCGCTTTTCTCGACACGCTTTTGCCACCGCGCGTACACGATCGGCACCACCGATGTTGCCGGGGTTGATACGAATTTTATCCACACCTGCCGCCACACATTCGAGTGCCAGTTTATAATCAAAATGAATATCTGCTACCAACGGGATATCCACCGCTGTTTTTATCGCATCAACAAGTGAAACGGCTGCCGCATCCGGTACGGCAATACGCAAAATATCGCACCCTGCTTCACGCAGAGCCTTTGCTTGCCTGACTGTACCAGCAATATCGGTCGAGGGAACGTTACCCATGGACTGCACCGTTATCGGTGCTTCGCCGCCAAGCGGCACCTTTCCTACCCAAACCGTTTTGCACTTTCGCCGTTCCATCTCGATTCACCTTTCTTATGAAACAATCTTGAAAATATCACTGAATGTCACAACCAACACTAAAAGCAATAACAAAGCAAAGCCGATACCGTGTACCAAGCCCTCGTATTTTTGAGGAACAGGTTTGTGCGTAATGCCTTCCCATGCCAAGAACAACAGCCGTCCGCCGTCCAATGCCGGGAAAGGCAATAAATTAAAAATACCGACATTGACAGTCAGCAATACCACCAGCATCAGCACGCTGCCGAGTCCCAATTGCCAATTTTCTTGCTGTACGGCATTCTCAACGGTATCACCGATGATGCCGACCGTGCCTACCGGGCCCGACAACTCATTCAAACCGTATTTTCCGGTAATTAAATTCCCTAAACTACGCCAAACCATGACCGCTACGCTGCATTCCGTCTTAAACGATTGGGTGATGGTAGAACCGATGGTTTGCGGAATAGGATTGACATAAAAATCGTAATTGAGCTGATAAGCACCGAGTTCCTCGGAATATTCCCGATGGAAGGTGACCGCCGGCAAAGTGACCACCGCTTCAACCCCGTCAGCTTTGCGACGCACTTGCATAGTAAACACCGCATCGTCGCTGTCTTGTAACAGCGATTGCATATCCATCACCGTAAAGACACGTTTATTATCGATTTTCAACACCGTATCGCCGGGGCGTAAACCGCTTTGAAACGCCGGTGTGGTTTCTTCCAACCGAGAAATTTGTGTGCCGGCATAGTAAATGTTTCCGTCGTTCGACGGTAAGGTGCACGTGCCGAAATAGACCAACAACAAAATAAAGCCTAACAGCAAATTCATGGCAGCGCCTGCCACGGTAACCAACACCCGTTGCCATACCTTTTTGCGGTTAAAGGCACGCGGATTATCCGAAAGCGATTTGTCTTTACCGAGTTTTACTTCACCGCCGCCGGCGGCATCTTCTCCCTCCATCGCACAAAAACCACCGACCGGAAACAAACGCACGGTATAGCGCGTTTCCTTTTTTCCGAAGCTAAACAGTTTCGGTCCCATACCGATGGCAAATTCATTAACCTGTACACCAACAGCCTTCGCCGCGGCAAAATGACCGCCCTCATGTATAACAACAATGACACCGAATACTATCACAGCTACAGCAATGCGGAGTATTTGCAACAATACGGTTTCGATAACAATCACCTCATCTGATTTCGTACCTCGGCATCCATCGCCAACACATCGTCGGCACAATGTATCAGCGGCAAGGTTTTATCCAACCACTCTGCCACCGTTTCACTGATTTGGCAAAAAGAAAGTTTTCCTTGCCTAAACAAGCGATTCGCTTCTTCGTTAGCGGCATTGAGCGCTACCGGATAAGCACCGCCTTTGATAATTGCTTTACGACACAATTCGATAGCGGGAAACGCTTTGTTATCCGGTTCAAAGAACGAAAACGTACCGATTTGTGCTAGCGATAACCGCCGAACGGGCGGTGTGGCACGCATCGGCCATGTAAGTGCATATTGAATGGGAATACGCATATCCGGCACACCCATTTGTGCTAACACGGAATAATCGGTAAACTCTATGAGCGAATGAATAATGCTTTCGCGATGTACCACAATATCTATATTCTCCGCCGGAACGTCAAATAACCATTTTGCTTCAATCAATTCCAAGCCCTTGTTCATCATGGTAGCAGAATCTACTGTGATTTTCGGACCCATCGACCAATTCGGGTGCTGTAACGCTTGTTCGCACGTAACGGTTTTGAGTTCGTCGGCAGTTTTGCCGAAAAATGGACCGCCGGACGCCGTCAATATCAAACGAGAAAGCCCTAACTCAGCAGTGGAATCGGGCGGAGACCACGGTCCCTTTGCTGTTGCTTGCAAGCATTGGAATATCGCTGAATGTTCGCTGTCGACCGGTAAAATCTTCACACCGTGATGGCGCGCACAAGACATAACCAGCTCACCGCCGGCAACCAATGTTTCTTTGTTGGCAAGTGCCACGTCGTGACCGGCTTCCAATGCCGCCAACGTCGGCAACAAACCTACCATGCCAACCACGGAATTGAGTACCACATCACAATCTTCTCGCCGTGCTAATTCGCACAATCCCTCCATGCCGGATAGAATTTTCACCGAACAGTCCTTCACACGGTCACGCAAATCGCGGGCGGCTGCCTCGTCGTATACCGCCGCCGCCTTCGGACGGAATTTTCGAATTTGTTCTTCCAACACGGTAATATTGGA
>JAGBSU010000185.1 GCA_017631705.1 Clostridia bacterium
AACGCAAAACCCTGTATATCTTCGCAACGCATCCAAAGAATTGCGCGCATACATCAACGAATTGTTTGGCGAAGAGAGTATGCCTCGTTGTCAAAATGCGATTAGACGTTTGGAATTGAACGCTTAATATTGCAACAAAATTCAGTGAAATAAGTTAAAGAGTATATTACCATGACAAAGAAACTCATTATCATTATAAGTTCAGCTTTAATAGGGATTATCACAATGCTCACGGTCATCTTCTCGATGATTGCCATGGGCGCTATTCAAGTAGAGCAAACGACAATCGTATTTTCCTCCGCAAACGCGGAAGCCGTATATTCCGGTGATCCGCTTACGGCAAAGGATTGGGAAATCACGTCCGGGGAACTGTTAGACGGGCATACGGCAAAAGTAATCGTAAGCGGTAAGCAAACGACAGTTGGTTCGTCCGAAAACAGTATTTCCGCGACCATCGTGGATGCAAACGGGGCGGACGTTACCGATTATTATAAAATCGAATATCAACCCGGTATGTTGCGCGTTTTCCATAGAAAACTGCAAATCATGGGGAACAGCGCCACCAAATCTTACGATGGCACGCCGCTTACGTGTCAACAATATACCATCGTATCGGGGGAACTTCCCGCAGGGCATAGTGTTATACCCACGTATCCCAGCAGTATTACCAATGTTGGCACGGTGGATAATACGATTTCCGCAATTATTAAGGATGCAAACGGTAACGATGTTACCGCGAACTACGAAATTGTCACCATCAGCGGTGCGTTGACGGTTACAAAGCGTGCGATGTCCTTGCAATCGGCGACGGCGGAAAAGATTTACGACGGTACGCCGTTGACCAATGAAACGTACAGCATTTTGTCCGGTGAATTGGTGACCGGCCACATCATCTATCCCACATATTCGGCAAGTATTACCAACGCGGGGACGGTTCTCAACGACTTCTCCGTTGTCATCAAGGACGCGCTCGGGAACGACGTGACGCAAAATTATAACCTTACCTTGACGAAGGGTTCGCTTACCGTAACAAGACGCGCGTTGCAATATCAATCGGAAACGCATGAAAAAATGTATGATACGTTGACGTATACGCCCAATCCAGCACAACTCGTCAGCGGCGATCTTGTTGCTAACCACACGGCAACGATTAGCATGTTGAATACCATCACCGATGTGGGAAGCATTGAAAACACCTTCACGGTGAGCGTTTTTGATGCAAGCAACGTGGATGTGACATCCAACTATAACATTAGCTATCACGCTGGTACTTTGACGGTGTTGCCTGTGCAAATCATCATCAGTACGGGGAGCAGTGTAAAAGCGTATGATGGTACGCCCCTTACCAACGATACTTGGGAAATTGTCGCGGGTGTTGTTCCCGGTTCGGATACGTTATCCGTGCTAATGAATTCTTCCATCACGATGGCAGGTACGATTGAGAACGATATTGTGGCTACCGTGCAAAATCCATTGGGTGTAGACGTCACGAGAAACTATGCGTTTACCTTTGTAAAAGGTACGTTGACAATTGCAACTGCGGAAATCATCATTGCCACA
>JAGBSU010000186.1 GCA_017631705.1 Clostridia bacterium
CGTATAAATACCTTTTTTATGCCTTTTATCTCTTCTATCTTAGAAAGCATATTCATATACTCGGTGTGATCTACGCGTAAATTCTTACAAGGCGTGGGCGCAAGACATTTCCTGTTCGGGCAAACGCATAGCGGTCAGCACCGAGCTGTGTTTCCCTTTAGAACAAGCGGAACCACCGGAAACAAAAATATTTCGTTCCGCTAAAAAGTGTACCAACGTTTCACTGCGAAAACCGAGCAACGACACATTGACAATGTACGGTACAGCGTTTGTGGGCGTATGCCACCGCACCTCCGGTAACGCTTGCAATTCTTCTATCAACACATTCCGTAATTGCATATACTGTTTTTCTTGCTCGGCAAAGGCAGGAACCTCAGCAGCTGCCGTACCGAACCCGACAATAGCGGGAACCGGTTCCGTACCGGAACGAAAACCGTTTTCTTGACCGCCGCCCAATATCCGCGGTAACAAGCGCACACCTTTGCGAATATAGAGCGCTCCTACCCCTTTCGGTCCATGTAATTTGTGCCCGCTGACCGACAGCAAATCCACACCCCAGCGTTCGGCAAAAAGCGGAATTTTTCCCGCAGCTTGTACACAATCGGTATGGAACAAAGCTTGCGGTGCTATCCGCTTTACCCGTGAAACCATGGTAGGAATATCCAACTTCGCACCGGTTTCATTATTGACCGCCATCACACTTACCACCGTGGTATCGGGTGTGCAGGCATGTTCCACTTGCTCAGGTGTGATATTACCATCCTCGTTTGGTTGCAGGCGCGTAACAGACCAACCTTGTTTTTCCAAAGCATCAAAACATTTTGCTACCGAAGGATGCTCCAAAGCCGTAGTAATCGCCACATGCGGCCGTCTGTTTTTTGCTTCAGCACCGCCTAAAATAGCTAAATTATTCGCTTCGGTACCGCTGCCGGTAAATATCACCTGCTCCGGCGAAGCACCGATTAAGCGAGCCACCGAGCGCCGTGCCTCGGTGACCAAGCATTCTGCTTCTACCCCCAGCGAATGTAACGAAGAGGGGTTACCGTATTGTGTTGTCATGGCTTTCACCATAGCCTCTGCCGCCGACGGTGAAACAGCCGTTGTTGCGCTGTTATCCAAATATACCACGGTTTTCATCCTAACACATATAATACTCTGGTACAGTATACCATACTTTTCACCAAGATACAAGTCTTTACGTGGCAGTCCCCCTTTGGGAAAAAACGGGAATTGACAAATCACCCCTTTCTTTTTACTTTTTTCTCTTTTCATTTAGGAAGAAATGTGATACAATAATTTCGATCAATTTTGTTCCGATAGGAGGACAAGCATGCTTGAATTGAAACACATTGGTTACACCGTTTTTACCGACGGTGAACAAAAAGATATTCTCAAAGATGTTAATTTAACGATTGATGAACGGTTTGTCGCTATTACCGGTCCGAACGGCGGTGGAAAATCCACGCTTGCTAAGGTGATTGCCGGTATTTTAACACCGACAAACGGCTCTATTCTGCTCGACGGTGAGGATATTACCTCCCTTTCAATTACCGAGCGTGCCAACCGCGGCATTAGCTTTGCCTTCCAACAACCGGTACGCTTTAAAGGAATTACCGTACGGGATTTGTTATCGCTTGCCGCCGGCAAAAAAATGTCGGTCACCGAAGCGTGCACCTATCTCTCCGAGGTAGGCTTATGTGCGAAAGATTATATCAACCGCGAAATTAACAGCAGTCTTTCGGGCGGCGAACTCAAACGCATTGAAATTGCCACCGTGATGGTACGCGGAACACACGTCACCGTGTTTGACGAACCGGAAGCCGGCATTGACTTATGGAGTTTTCAAAATTTAATTCGCGTGTTTGAAAAAATGCACGAAAAAGAAGGCGGCTCTATTTTAATCATTTCGCATCAGGAACGCATTTTAAATATTGCCGATAAAATTGTCGTGATTGCCGGCGGCGAAATTACCGATATCGGTACACCCGCGGTGATTTTGCCTCGCTTGTTGGATAAAGCAGGAACCTGCCAAGCATTAACCGAGAAGTTATAAGGAGTACGCTATGAACGCCATTGAAAAAAACTTATTGGAGGCCGTTGCCGATTTACACGATGTGCCGGAAGGTGCATATAACATTCGTGCCAACGGCGAATCGACAGGTCGCGTCACCACCGCCAACATTGATATTGTAACGAAAACTGACAAGCCGGGGATTGATATTCGCATCAAACCGGGCACACGCAACGAAAGCGTGCACATTCCCGTGATTATCAGTAAGGCCGGTTTACAAGAACTGGTATACAACGACTTTTTCATCGGCAACAATGCCGATGTCACCATTGTTGCCGGCTGTGGCATTCACAACAGCGGTGAAGATGAATCCCGTCACGACGGAGTACACACCTTTTATGTGGGGAAAAATGCCCATGTGCGGTATGTGGAAAAACATTACGGTGACGGTGACGGAAACGGCAAGCGCGTGATCAATCCGCACACGGTCATCGTGCTGGAGGAAGGCGCATCCATGGAATTGGAAACCACGCAAATCAAAGGGGTGGACTCTACACGCCGTATTACCGATGCCACCGTTGCTGACGGTGCCTCGCTTACCATTCGCGAAAAGCTCTTGACACACGGTGACCAATTTGCCGAAACCGATTTTACCGTTGAGCTCAACGGCGTGGACTCCTCTGCCAATGTCATTTCCCGTTCGGTGGCGAAGGACCGCTCCAAGCAACGCTTTTTATCCCGTATTCACGGAAACAATCGGTGCAACGGTCACACGGAATGCGATGCTATTTTAATGGATAATGCCAGCGTGTGTGCCATCCCCGAAATCGTCGCCAATCATTTGGACGCCGCGTTGATTCACGAAGCCGCAATCGGAAAAATTGCGGGTGAACAGCTGATTAAACTGATGACCTTAGGGTTAACCGAACAGCAAGCGGAAGAGGAAATTATCAATGGTTTCTTAAAATAAACAATAAAAAAACTCCCTCTGCCATGCAGGGGGAGCGTTTTTTTATGAAATACTTACATTTACGCGTCAGCGGAAACCGCTTGCAACACGAGTCCGTTTTCGGTACGGAGCAACGTATACCACTGAGAGTATTTAGCCATTTTTTCTGTTACCGGTAATGCGTTGCCACGTTCGTCGTATTCAATATCGTTATTCGACACGTACGCTACTTTCACGCGATAGGTGTCTTTTTTCTCTTTGATTTTTCCAAGCACCGGCGTATATGCCGAGGTGTTAAGCACTAAGGGAACGTAGTAACTTTTCTTATCCGACACATATTCCATGTTTCCTACCGTGCGATGCTTAATGGGCGCATTACCAAACAAAACGGCGTACGATTTTTCGATTTCGGTTTGCGGTATAATCATGCGATGTTGGGTTTCTTCAAAAGGGTACGCGCAATTTTCGTCTTTTTCTCGCAGTTGGCGAATGCGTTCCGCTTCGGTCACACGATATGCCGCCGCCAATATCAACGAATCGGCATCTTCTGCCGTTTCCACACTTTCAAAATCCGAGGGGCAGAATTGCATAACCGGTTCCAAAAAAGTATAGAGTTCCTCTCGCAACGGTGCATCGTCGTTCCAACGAGCAATCATTTTCACCGCATTTACCAGCAGAGAAATACAGCCAATAAGAGCGAGCAACAACACAAAAAAGCCAAGCGGTGCCGCATAGCGGTTTTTACCGCGCTTTTTTTCTGTCAGTTTTTTATCGGTGATTACTTCGGGAGTTTGGGCGACGATTTCTTCCTCGCGAATGACTTCATCACTCATAAAAATCTCTCCTTATAACACAAATTTCTTATACAAAAATTCGCACGACACACAAGTTTTCTTGTTCCAATCGACCCAGTCCTAAAAAACGACCGTCCGGTGCTTTTACACGAACAAGTTCATCCTTTGGCGGTACAAACGACAACCGTTCCGCCGACAGTTCACCGCCGTTGCAAAAACGAACGGCTTGTGCTTCGGAAACCGTAAGTGCCGCATACGAAAGAAATGCCGTTTCCACCGGCAAAATATGTTCAGTCAAAGTACCTTCTTCGGATAACAGGCGACAACTTTCCGGCGTGAGACAGTCTGATAAATCATACCCTGCGGCAATTGTTCGCCTAAGTTCTGCCATCACGGCTCGGCAACCGAGCACACGGCCCATATCGTCACACAACGTGCGGATATACGTACCGGCAGAACATTCGCAAAAAAATGTTAGTTTACCGGTTTGTTCATCGTACGATTCCGGTTGCAAATCGTATATCGTCACCGGTCGAGCGGTGCGTTCCACCTCAATCCCCTGACGAGCCAAATCATACAGACGAACACCATCCTTTTTAAGAGCAGACATCATCGGCGGAACTTGCAAAATCTCACCGCGAAACTGCGGCAAAATATCTTTTATCGCCGCCAAAGTCGGAAACGGTTTCCCTGTTTTCGACAAGTTCCCCCATATATCCAGTGTATCGCTTTGATAACCGAATTGCACCACTGCTCGATACCCTTTTCGATGCGAAGGCAGTAACGGAATGGCACGGGTGGCTTTGCCGAACATCAGCGGTAACACACCAGTTGCCATGGGGTCTAACGTGCCGGCATGACCGACTTTCTTTTCACCGGTCAAGCGGCGTAACAACGCACAACAAGAAAAGGATGTCATTTCCTGTGGCTTGTCAATACACATAATACCGTTCATCTGTCTACAATTCGCGGAACGGCTTGGTGAATGGCTTTTTGCACGGTAGCTATCACCTGCTCCGCTGTTCCTGAAAGTGTACAACCGGCGGCGCGAGGATGCCCACCACCGCCCAACAATCCGCAAATTGCGGAAGCGTCGGCATGCGTGCCGGTACGCACGCTGATTTTATAGTCGCCGTCGGCTTTTTGGCGAAGCATAACGCCTACCCAAACGCCTTCAATCTGACGGGGAAGCGGAGAAAGCCCTTCCATGTCATTTTCGTTCGCACCGGATGCTTGTATCATCTCTTCGGTGATTTGCATAAAAGCAGATCGGCCATTATCGTAAAACGCAATTGATTGTAATGCCATTTGCTCCAACGATACCCGTGCACGGGATTTAATATCAAACATCGCACGGTTAATCGTTTCGGCATTCGCACCGGCTTCCATCAGTTCCGCTGCCATACGGTGTGTCAACGGTGTGGTGTTGCTGTATTTAAAGCAACCCGTATCGGTCGCTATACCGGTATACAAGCAATCCGCCATGACGGCATCAACCGTCACACCCATCGCCGTAATCACTTGATAAATCAACATCGCCGTGGCACCCATATCGGCATTCAACAACAATTGCTTTTCAAATTCACGATGCGAACCATGGTGATCAATACAAAGTTCTACCTTGTCGGTATATTTTTGCAACGATTCACCAAGCAATTTGCTGTCTGCCACATCTACCGCACACACAAACAACGGTTCAAATTCCGGTTGGGGTACAGCCGCAGTCATATATTCGTATTTTTCGGGAATCACGTCGTGACACAGCACGCGCACCTTTTTCCCAAAGGTTTGTAACGCACGGCACAGTGCAAATGCCGAACCGAGCGTATCGCCGTCGGGAAATTGGTGGGTCAGTATCACGATGTTATCCACAGTGGTCAAAATTTCGGCGGCTTTTTCCACCGTTACACGCCTACTCATGGTCTTCCTCCGTAGTAAGGCCACGTAAAGTTTGCGCAATGTGGGAACTGTAAGCGATAGAATCGTCTGCTACAAAACGCAGTTCCGGCACATGACGCAATTTAAGCGCTGCGCCCAACTCACGACGCATGTAACCGGCGGCAGAGGTTAACCCTTTAACAGCGTTTTTCGCCGCTTCAATACCATCCATAGAACTGATATATACTGTCGCGTATGACATATCCCGTGTGACATCGGCACGGACAATACTGATTAAGCCGGACACACGCGGGTCTTTCACCGTGCGAAGAATGGCGGTAAGTTCCCGCATGATATCTTCACCGGTACGGTCCATTCGATAACCGGACATACACGCTCCTCCTTTTTGGATTTCTTATTAATCCCGATATTCTTCAATAATATAGGTTTCGTAAATGTCACCTTCTTGAATGTCGGTAAATTTTTCCAAACCGATACCGCATTCATAGCCTTGCGCCACTTCTTTTTGGTCGTCTTTAAAACGTTTGAGCGAAATCATCTTATCGTCACCGATAATGATACCGTCACGCACAATCCGCAACAAGTCGTTGCGGTACACCTTGCCATCTAACACGTAGCAACCGGCAACCAAACCAACGTTGGTAATACGGTATACTTGACGTACTTCGGCACGGCCGTGCAACACTTCGCGCGTTTTGGGAGCCAACATACCTTTCATGGCCGCTTCGATTTCATCTAAGCAGTCATAAATGATACGATACATCCGCATATCCACTTCGGCTTGTTCAGCGGCCACTTGTGCCAACGGTTCGGGACGCACGTTAAAGCCAACCACAATTGCCTTGGAAGCTTGTGCCAACATGATATCGCTTTCGCTGACAGCACCCACCGCACCGTGGATAACACGCACACGTACTTCCTCGTTGCTGAGTTTTTCAAGCGATTGACGCAAAGCTTCTACAGAACCTTGCACGTCTGCTTTGACGATGATGTTCAATTCCTTCATTTCGTGTTCTTGCATTTGGTCGAACAAATTGTCCAGCGTGACCTTTTGATATTGTTTAAAGATTTCCTCTTTGGCGGATTGCTTACGTTGTTCTACCAACTGACGAGCCAATCGTTCGTCGGAAACGGCGTTAAACGTATCACCGGCAACCGGCACTTCCGCCAAGCCCATGATTTCGACCGGAACAGAGGGACCGGCAGTGGTCACTTTGCGACCACAATCGTCCACCATGGCACGTACTCTACCGACAGCCGAACCGGCCACCACAATGTCACCGGCGTGTAAGGTACCGTTTTGCACCAACAAGGTGGCAATCGGACCACGGCCTTTATCCAAGCGAGCCTCAATAACCGAGCCTTTGGCAGCACGTTCGGGGTTGGCTTTGAGTTCTTTAATTTCCGCCACCAACAACACGGATTCCAACAACTTATCAATGCCCATACCGGTCAAAGCAGATACCGGCACGCACATGACGTCGCCACCCCATTCTTCCGGCACCAGTTCGTATTCCGTTAACTGTTGCATAACTTTATCGGGGTTGGCGGTCGGTTTATCCATTTTGTTGATCGCCACGATGATGGAAACACCGGCAGCTTTGGCATGGTTAATAGCTTCGATGGTTTGCGGCATGATACCGTCATCGGCAGCCACAACCAAGATAGCAATATCCGTTACTTGTGCGCCGCGAGCACGCATAGCGGTAAACGCCGCGTGACCGGGGGTATCCAAGAACGTGATAGATTGACCTTGGATTTTCGTGCGGTAAGCACCGATATGTTGGGTAATACCGCCAGCTTCACCGTCGGTAACTTTCGTCTTACGGATAGCATCCAACACCGACGTTTTACCGTGGTCAACGTGACCCATAACAACCACAATCGGGTCACGGGGTTGCAAATCTTCATCCACGTCTTCGCTATCGTCGATGATTTGTTCTTCGATGGTAACCACGACTTCGCGTTCGACTTTGATGTGGAATTCTTCCGCTACCAAAAACGCCGTATCGAAATCAATTTCTTCGTTGGCGGTAACCATAGAACCGAGCAACATCAATTTTTTGATAACTTCTGCTACCGTTGCCTTCATGCGAGAAGCAAGTTCCGCCACGGTAATGGTTTCACCCACCGTGATGGTGAGTTGTTTCTTTTTACGGTCGGCTTCAATACGTTGCAAACGCTCCGCCTCGGTTTCACGACGGCGTTGCGGTTTTTTGTATTGTTGCGATTTTTGGTTAATCTTTTGTTTTTTGATAGCACCGCCGTCACCGCGTACACGGTTGGAAGTTTGCGCCATCACGTCAAACTTTTCATCGTATTTGTTGCCGACGTTGGTTTGAATCGAACGGGTATCC
>JAGBSU010000187.1 GCA_017631705.1 Clostridia bacterium
AGTTTGGTTCGTTAGATGCTCTGTATAAAACCGCACAAAAGAAACAAGATGCGTTGGAAAAGAAGCAAAACACCTACGAAAAACGGTTGGCTGCTATCAAAAAATCCGAAGAAGAATTAGACCGTGAAATCGCCGCTTTGTTAAACAACACGACACCTTCGACAACGTATGGTGGTTCGATGTACTGGCCGGCTCCCACTGTGAAAGTGATTTCTTCACAGTACGGAACACGTTGGAACCGTTTGCATGGCGGTACTGATATTGCCAACGGTCGCGCGTTGGGTGAACCGATTGTTGCCGCTGCCAACGGTACGGTAATTAAGGTGCAAAAGTTACATTACAGCTATGGCAATTTCTGTATGGTAGACCATGGCTTTGATGCCAAGGGTCGCCGTATAGTCACATTATACGCACACATGCGATACGCTCCCAGCGTGGTAGTCGGCCAGCAAGTGGTTGGCGGTCAAACGCAACTCGGTGTTATCGGCAACACCGGCAACTCTTTCGGTGCTCACTTGCATTTTGAAGTACGCGTTGACGGTGTTCGTGTTGATGCTGTAAAGAACGGATATATTGTTTGCCCGAAATAAAAGGGAATGGGTGAGAGCGTATGAATAAAAAAATCTCTCTCGGCGTGACGATATCGTTGCTGTTATTGGCCGTAGCAATTGCTGTTTCCGGAACGATGATGATGGCTATGCGACATTTCAGTGTTTTGGTCAGCGATGTGGGCCAACGACAAGCCATGTACGATTACATTGACGAAATCGATTCGGCGGCTCGTCAACACTACACCATTGATGAAGAAAAACTGCGTGCTGCTTTGGCAAAGGGGTATATCAGTGGTTTGGACGATGCTTATGCAGAGTATCTTTCAACTGACGTTTACCAAGAAATACAAAGTAAAGCCGCAGGGAATAGAACCGGTTTCGGTTTGAAGATCACGGTTAACAATAACCAAGTAACGATAACTTCGGTGGACGACAACTCGCCGGCCGCTTTGGCAGGTATCAAAAAAGGAGCCGTCGTCACAAAGCTGCAAGATGAAGCGGTTAACGGAACGTCTTTTGCAACGCTGGAAGGTGCTTTGGGTAGCCAAGAAAAGGTGCTCTTAACAGTAGAAGACGCCGGTCAATCCAACACCATCGAACTAACGGCAAACACGTATTCGGTTGTCAGTGCGTATGGTGAGATGTTGCAAGATGCTATAGGTTACATTCGAGTTGATGAGTTTAACGCTCTTACCGCTTTGCAATTTAAGAATGCTTATAACAAGCTCATGCAAGAAGGCGCCGCGTACATAGTGTTTGACTTGCGTAACAACGCCGGTGGCCAATTGAGCGCCGTAACAGAAATGCTGGATTACCTGTTGCCACGTGGTCCGTATGTTTCCTGCAAGAAAAAAGGGGAGACTACCGTTTTAAAAGCAACAGACTCGTATGAAGTGACCGTGCCCACGGCAACATTGGTTAACGGTAACACGGTTGGCGAAGCAGAGTTGTTTGCGGCGGTGTTACAAGATTTCAAGAAGACAAGTGTTGTCGGCACATCGACGCAAGGCAAAGCCGTGATGCAGGAATACTTTTCCATGGCATCCGACAAAGGCGCGGTTCGTCTTTCCACCGGTACGTTTTATTGCATTCAAAGCGGTGAAAACTGGCAGAATACCGGTGTGTATCCCAACAAAACTGCAGACCTATCGTATGAGTTGCAAAGTCGTTTTGATTTGATAACTAAAGAAGAAGATACACAGTTACAAGCGGCGATAACTTTACTTAAAAACAGTCATTATGTATCGCTGAACAACGCAACAGCCTCCGGTGCGGTAACGACAACAAGCGCCCAAGTAACCACGACGGCATCACAAAAGAAATAAAGAAACAAGAATGACAAAGCCGCCGAAGAACCAATGGTTCTTCGGCGGCTTTCAAATTTTCATGAAACGATTTAGCCTAACAGTTGTGCAGGGTCACCGGCTTTGATGGCACGGTTGTTGAACACGGCAACTTTCAGCAATTCGTCGACGACACCTTTAATTTCCTTATCAAACTCTTCAAATTTCATAAACTGGAGTGTTTGTTGGTGGCTGTTTTTGAAGAAATCCACATCCTTTTCACGTTCGGCCTCGGGATCCATACGCAGGATTAAAGCGGCTTTCTTTGTTGTGCCGTTTTCTTTGTAGGTCTTGATACCGGCTTCGCCTTCTTTTAACGATTGGATTGCTTTAATCAACTCTTCGTCGGTGATGGTTTTATCAATCACCACATCTTGACGGTCGGCAGTCTCCGGTTTTTCTTCTTGTGGTTTGTCGGTTGTGGTGGAAGAATTGCTTTTATCGCCGGAGGCAGTAGTCGTGCCGGTCGTGGTGGTTGTAGTCGTAGTAGTTGTTGTCGTAGCGGTAGTGGTTGTGGTAGAAGTTGAGGTGCCCGTACCGGTAGTTGTGGTAGTTTGGGTTTTCTTTTCAGTATCTTCTAAATATTTACGATACACTTCGTCAAAACCGGTACCGGTTTTATCCGTTTTATTAAAAGCGGCTAAATAGCCTTCCAATTGTTCGTTGATTTCTTTGACTTCGGCATCGGGCAGAGCATTGCCTTTATCATCCATCAAAGAAAACTCGATGATTTTGTAGCTTAAATATTTTTCGTCAAAATATTTACGTTCGTCTGCATCCGACACTTCGCGTTGACCGCCATCGTCATACAAACCGGTAAACAACGAAGACTCATTGAGCGATACTGCTTTAAACATTTTAATATAGCGGTCGTTGGTAAAGCCAAGCGGCAAGAATTGATCTTTGCTTAATTTAGCAAGATCGGCATCCGCTTTTTTCTCTTCTTCGGCATCCCATTTGATACCGTATTTTACCATCAAGTTTTCCAAAGCCTTTTGACGGAGCATGGCATCCTTAGTGATTTGCACAATGTAATCATCCAACGCCAATTCCTTTGCGGCATCTCCTTCGCCGTAAGTTACCTTTTGAGAAAGTGCCTCCTCGCCAAAGTAAGACAAATACAAATACGATTGTTGATCAGTAAACATCGTACCGTACATATAGGCTAAATAGTCACCCATTTCATATACTTTGCCGTCTACAGTTAAGGCAACGTCCGGTGTGGAACAGCCACCGGCAAAGAGGCAAGATACCGTCAAGAGAACGGCGATGATGCCACAAGTCCATTTTTTGAATTTCATGATTGTCCTCCTTATAACTGGAACTCAGTATACAACACTGGCACTCATTATACATGAAAAAGGAAGGTTTGTCTATACCTTTAAATAATAGTAAAAAATTTTTTTAAAAAAGTAAAAAAAAGACTTGCTTTTTTGAAAAGGTTGATGTAGAATAGATAGGCATGATTATGCGGAGTAGGCTAACTATGCCCTTTTTCCGATAATATGCAGACTGCACGATATGCGATGACGCGGGAGGTTGCGGCCGCAAACGGCCGGTTTTTCCGCTGAGTATGTCCGATTTTAAACCGGGCGACATGGATAGCTGTAAGGAGCAAAATGAACGGGGCAGAGGGTTGCACTCTGTTTCGGCGTGCTTGCGACGCGCATTTTGCCATCAGTCTTTCAAGACGCTTACAACTGCACCCGGAGCTTGAACCCACAGGCATCCGGTTTTAAAAAGCCGGGGGAAGAAACACCCGGCGCAGTGTGCAGTTTTGGCGTCGCCCGCCAACTCAAAAAAATTAAGGAGGCGTTTTTAGTGGCAGTCAAAGAGAAAATCCGTATTCGTATCAAGGGGTATGACCATCATTTGGTGGACCAATCCGCCGAAAAGATTGTTGAGACCGCTCGCCGTACCGGCGCTCGTGTTTCCGGTCCTGTCCCGCTCCCGACCGAGAAGGAAGTTGTTACCATTTTGCGTGCTGTGCACAAGTACAAGGATTCCCGTGAGCAATTCGAATCCCGTACGCACAAGCGCTTAATTGACATCCTTCGTCCGTCAAACAAGACAGTTGAAGCCCTGATGGGGCTTGAACTCCCCGCCGGTGTGGAAATCGAAATCAAACTGTAATGCCGGTTTGACGAAGAGTAATCTTCGGTTCCGCAAAAGCGAGGTCATGTTCCCACAAGCACTTTAAGTGCGGGAACCAATAACCAAGGAGGTATAGACAATGCAAAAAGGCATCATCGGTAAGAAAATCGGCATGACGCAGATTTTCGACGAAAAGGGCAATGTCGTTCCGGTTACGGTCATTGAGGCCGGCCCCTGCGTCGTTGTTCAAAAGAAAACCGCAGAAAATGACGGCTACGCAGCTGTTCAACTCGGTTTCGGCGATATCGCCGTCGGTAAGGTCAACAAACCCATGAAGGGTCACTTCGAAAAAGCTGATGTAGCTCCCAAAAAGGCGCTCCGTGAGTTCCGCTTCGAAGATTGTGACGCTTATAACGTCGGTGACATCGTAAAGGCAGACACCTTTGCAAACGGCGACCAAGTCGAC
>JAGBSU010000188.1 GCA_017631705.1 Clostridia bacterium
ACCCCAATTTCCCGCGTTCGCTCGTTGACAGCCGATAACATCGACGTCACTATTCCAAAACCCGATACCACCAACGATACCGCACTGATGATTGTCAATATCATGGCAACCCCGTTCACCAAGCGAACCAACCGATCCTTTTGCACCGCCAAATTATCCGTTCGAAAGGTCGCCGTTCCCTCGTAAACTCGCCGTAACGCTTTTTCTATTCCTACTTCCACCTTTTCGGTAAGGCTGTCGTTTGTTGCCCTCACGGCAATTTGATCAAAACAATTTTGTCCCGTTAAAATTTGTTGCATTGTATATGGTATATATACCATTCCCGGTATAAACGACGCAACGCTTTGCAGTAAACTACTGCCGGTTTTGGTAACCCCCACCACCGTCAACGTTTCTATACCATCCCCCACCTGCACCGTTATCGTTTTACCTACCACATTGCTGCGTCCGTATGCTGCTTTTGCTGTCGTTTCATCCAAAACACAAACTGCCGCGGCCGCCTCCACGTCACCGTGTGCAATCATGCGCCCGTGTACCAATTCCAACGAAATCACTTGCCCTGCGCCGGCATCAATGCCGCATAACACGGCGCTTTGATTGCTTTTTGCAGTAACTACATCACCGTAAAATATCATCAGCGGCATTGCCGAAGACACGTGCGGTATTTCTCGAATTTCCGCCAACGCTTGCTCGCTGAGTAAAATGCTCCCGTCGTCTGTCGTTACCGAAATCCCGCCGACCCCCATGCTGTTGAGTTCTTGCATTGCTATCGTTTTCCCTGCCGACCCGATAACCGACACCACCGAAACCAAAAACATACCGACCGCTATGCCGCCAACCGTTAAGGTGGTACGCATCCGTCGGCGAAACAAATTTCGAAACGCAGTTTTTATCAGTTCCATCTATTGTACCACCCGTACGGTAATTTGTTTTCCGGATAATCCTTCCGGCTCTTGTACCACCCGTTCGCCCGCCGATATGCCGGAAACCACCAAAATTCCGTCTGCTGTTTCCCGTCCCAACACCACGGCACGTCGCCGTACGGTTTCCCGTCCGTCATATACATAAACAAACTCCTCTCCGTTTTCACTTTGTCCCACCGTTTCATACGGAAGTAACAATGCCTTTTCCACGGTATCTACAATGATTTCCGCTTGAGCATTCAATCCCACACGCAAAGCGGAATCGGCACTCCCCTCGTCTAATGAAACCACCGCATCCACCACGGTTTCCGCTACCGTCCCCGTATATTGCTGTCGTGCGGATGTGGCAATGTTCCGCAATGTCCCGTGATACGTTTTGGAAAACGCAACGCCGGTGACTGCCACCGATTGTCCCTCTTGAACAAGCGGTAAAAACTGCTCTTTTACGCTCACCGCAATTTGTCGAACATTTCCGGAAGCAATCACCGCACACGGCACCGTATAATCGGTGGTTTCCCCTGCACGAACATTCAACGCCGTAACCACACCGTCTATCGGTGCAACCACCTCTTTTGCCAAAACCTCTTCCAACACGCTGTCCGCCACATCATTGGTCCATTGCGATAACACCGCCTGCGTTGCTTCCTTGTCCACCGCAAATAACCGCTGTCCCTTTTTCACGCGGTCTCCTTCTTTAACATAAACCGTTCCTGCGACACAAGGCGTCTCCAAAAACACTTCGCGGCTGTCACCTGCCTGAACCTTTCCGTTGCATTTAACAGTCTGTCGAACGGTTTGTTCGTTTATGGTCACTACCGATACCGCCATCGGTTTTTTTGCAAACACCTTGCCGGCTCCAAACACCATTGCTATCACTAGTCCGGTCACGGATACCAGCCATATATATTTTTTCATAAGCGTCCTCCTTTTCGTAATAATTCTTTGTTTAGTCTTTGAAAGATTTCCGTAAATATCATAAAAGAAAAAATTTTTCGGTTCTTGCCAGCCTAAGCAGAGAAGCCGTATCCGAACACGCTGAAAACGGCAGAATTTCGGTGCTTTTCGGATTGTCGGCGTCGTCAGGCGCCAGCC
>JAGBSU010000189.1 GCA_017631705.1 Clostridia bacterium
GCACAAAAAATTATTGCCGCCCATCTTGTCAGCGGTGAAATGAAACAGGGGCAGGCCGTTGCCATTCGTATTGACCAGACCCTGACCCAGGATGCCACCGGTACCATGGCATATTTGGAATTTGAATCCATGGGAATTCCGCGTGTGAAAACGGAACGTTCTGTGGCATATATTGACCACAACACCTTACAGACCGGTTTTGAAAATGCCGACGACCATCGGTACATTCAAACTGTTTGTAAAAAGCACGGATTGTATTTTTCACGTCCCGGCAACGGTATTTGCCATCAGGTGCATTTGGAACGGTTCGGTATTCCCGGTAAAACCTTAATCGGTTCAGATAGCCACACGCCGACCGGCGGTGGCATCGGTATGCTTGCCTTTGGTGCAGGCGGTTTAGATGTGGCGGTTGCCATGGGCGGCGGTACTTACTATATTGTGATGCCCAAAATGGTACGCGTGAATTTGACCGGTCGTTTGCAACCGTGGGTAGCGGCAAAAGATGTGATTTTGGAAGTGCTCCGCCGCATGTCCGTCAAGGGCGGTGTCGGTAAAATTGTGGAATACGGCGGCGAGGGCGTGAAAACTCTTTCGGTACCGGAACGTGCCACCATTACCAATATGGGTGCGGAACTTGGTGCTTCTACATCCATTTTTCCGTCGGATGAGATTACACGCGATTTCATGCGTGCACAGGGTCGTGAACAAGATTGGGTGGCTTTACAGCCCGATGCCGATGCGGTGTACGACGAAGTGTTGGAGATTGATTTATCAGCATTAACACCGATGGCGGCTTGCCCGCATTCACCCGATGCCGTGAAACCGGTTTCTCAATTGGAAGGTATTGCGGTTGACCAATGCTGTATCGGTTCGTGCACGAATTCATCGTTATTGGATATGCTGAAGGTGGCGGCGATTTTGAAAGGGAAAACCGTTCACCCGAATGTCAGTTTATCCATTGCTCCGGGTTCGAAACAGGTGTATACCATGTTGGCGGAAAACGGTGCGTTAGCGGATTTGATTGCCGCCGGTGCACGTATTTTGGAATGTGCTTGCGGACCGTGTATCGGTATGGGGCAATCACCCAATTCCAAAGGTGTTTCTTTGCGTACCTTTAACCGTAACTTTGAAGGTCGTTCGGGTACTGCCGACGGACAAGTCTATTTGGTCAGTCCGGAAACGGCCGCTGTTTCGGCATTGACCGGTGTGTTTACCGACCCACGTTCGTTGGGCGAACCTCCGGTGGTTACCTTGCCGGAATCGTTCTCGGTGAACGACAACATGATTGAACCGCCGATTGAAGAAGCGCGTATGAAAGAAGTGGAAATCGTGCGCGGCCCGAATATTAAACCGTTTCCACAAACGCATCCGTTGGAGGAAACCATTGCCGCGAGGGTGTTGCTGAAAGTGGGCGATAACATCACCACTGACCATATCATGCCTGCCGGTGCGAAAATTTTGCCGTTGCGTTCGAACATTCCGGCGATTTCGGAACATTGCTTTGTACGCTGTGACGAAGAGTTCCCAGCACGCTGTAAAAAAGAAGGTAAAGGTTTTATTATCGGTGGTTCCAACTACGGACAAGGTAGTTCGCGTGAACACGCGGCTTTGGCACCGCTTTATTTAGGAATTAAAGCCGTGATTGTGAAATCGTTTGCACGCATTCACGTGGCGAACCTAATCAATGCCGGTATTTTACCGTTGACGTTTGCGAACGAAGCGGATTATGACCGCATTAACTTGGGCGATACGTTGACATTGCCGGACGTGCGCCGTCGTTTGCAAAACGGTGAGCCGATTGTGTTAAAGAACGAAACTACCGGCGAGGAAATTCCGCTGAATTCCGGTTTTTCCGCACGACAAACCGAAATGTTGTTGGCGGGAGGATTGCTGGATTATACACGCCAATCCAACCAATAACCGAAGGAGGCTTTTGTGACCGTGAAAGCTGATATGATTTCGATGTCGGTGATTCGCCGATTGCCACGATATTACCGTTTTCTATATGATTTAAAGCAAAACGGTGTTACCCGTATCTCTTCGCATGAACTTGCGAAGCGTATGGGGCTGACGGCTTCACAAATTCGTCAGGACTTGAATTGCTTTGGTGAGTTCGGTCAGCAAGGGTACGGATATTCCGTAGACCAATTGTATGATGCGTTGTATCATATTTTAGGTGTGAGCACGCCATCAAGTGCAATTTTACTTGGTGCCGGCAATTTGGGACGCGCCTTGGTGAACCATATGAGTTTTGAAAACAAAGGATTCAAATTGGTCGGCGTTTTTGACGACTCCGATGCCCTTGTCGGCAGTAAAATACACGACATCACGGTGCAACCGACCACACTGTTAGAGGAATTTTGCAAAACACATTCTCCTCAGTTGGCTATTTTGTGTATTCCGAAAGAGACTGCACCGGGATTAGTGGAACGGCTCAGACAATGTGGCGTAAATGCGTTTTGGAATTTCAGTCACTACGACATTGCTTTACGGTATCCGGATGCCTTGGTAGAAAACGTGCATTTGGGTGACAGTTTGATGACCTTGTCTTATCGCTTGAACCGAAACGAATAATGAAAGGGAGTGGGAATATGTTGCATGCACGCATTGCGGGGATGACGGTGTCGTTCCAAAGCAATGACAGCGATTTTTTTGAAAAACGTTTAGCAGAATACAAAATTCCCACACCCGAAAAATCGGATTTAAATTTGCGGGTTATCGCTTCGGATAAAGTCGAAGCACCCGAGGGAAAAGAAGTGTTGCGCCATGGTGCTGTTTCTTTGACAGAAATGACTGACGGGCGGTTAGCACTTTGTACCTTTGCAAAAAGCGACGGAAAAGTGTTACAAAGCACGGTGTTCCAACCGGATTATTCGGCGGTGGAAATCACGCTGTATCGTGATAGAAACCGTGCCGGCATGACGAACACC
>JAGBSU010000190.1 GCA_017631705.1 Clostridia bacterium
CGATAATTGCGCTATCAATTCCTTTACCTCTTGCCGATGCGTTTTCCCATCAACCGGACATCGCGACGGCAGTACCGGTAATTGATTTTTTCTGACAAACGCTTCGATTTCCCGTTCTTTCAAAAAAATCAGCGGACGAATTAGCGTAACATCGGAACGGTCTAAATAGCTTTTCGGCGAAAAACAACCGAGCGTTCCGCCGGACAACAAATTCATCAGTACCGTTTGTGCCGCATCGTCTTGATGATGCCCCAACGCTACCGTATGACATCCCGCCTCGACAGCCAAGCGATGCAGTGTCCCCCGACGCAATCGCGCACACATACTGCACGGCATTTCATTAGCGGTAATGTGCTGTTGTACCGCCTCCCACAATTGTGTACGCTTTACGATGTACGGCACATTGAGTTGTTCACACAATGCAGCAAGTTTTGTGTAATCGCCTTGCTCGCCATTAAAGCACGGATCAACCGTGATGGCTGTCAAGGAAAAAGGGTGTGGATAAAACCGTCGCAGTTGTGCCAACAACACAAGTAGCGCCACACTGTCTTTTCCGCCCGAAACTCCCACCGCCACGTTGTCACCGGCTTGTATCATGCGGTAGGTATCCACCGCCGCCCGAAACGGCGACAACAAGTCGTGTTTCTCCGCCATGTTTTCACCTCTTATATCAAACTAAAACAATACGGCGGGAAGCGTTGCTTCCCGCCGTAAAACAGTTTATTTATTGCGGTCTTCTGCGGAACATATCCAACAATTCGCTGTCGTCGTAATCGCTGGAATCGGTGCCGCCTTTTCCGTCTTCCGTGGGTGGAACGTAGGAACCGTCACCGGAGAAACCAGTGGCAATCAACGTGATGCACAAGGAATCGTCCATATCCTCATTAAAGGTAAGACCCCAAATGATGTTGGCATCGGGATGTGCCGCATCGGAAATCAAGTTGCAAGCCACATCCACGTCTTCCAACGGGATATCCGGCGAAGCCGTCACGTTAATAATCAAGCCGCGAGCACCGTTGATGGTGGTTTCGAGCAACGGGCTGGCAATAGCTGCACGAGCCGCTGCTTCGGCTTTATCTTTTCCTTCGGCACGACCGATACCCATGTGAGCATGGCCGGCATCTTTCATAACCGCGGTAACATCGGCAAAGTCGAGGTTAATTGCTGCTTCGGCAGTAATCAATTCCGAAATGGATTGTACGCCTTGACGCAACATGCTGTCTGCTTCTTGGAACGCATTTGCCAAGGTGATGCGTTGTTCGCTGACCAATTTCAAGCGCTCGTTGGGGATAACCACCAAGCTATCCACATGCTCACGCAACACAGCAATACCGTTTTCTGCTTGCTCCATACGGCGGCGTCCCTCAAATGCAAAGGGTTTGGTAACAATACCCACCGTGAGAATGCCCATATCACGAGCAATCTCCGCGACAACAGGAGCCGCACCGGTACCGGTACCGCCACCCATGCCGGCTGTGATAAACACCATGTCGGTACCTTTAAGAGCGGCTGTGATTTCGTCACGGCTCTCTTCGGCGGCACGCTGACCCTTTTCAGGGCTGGCACCGGCACCCATACCACGGGTTAATTTTTCACCGATTTGTAATTTTTGTGTTGCTTGCGAACGCAACAAGGCTTGATGGTCTGTGTTAATGGCAATAAATTCTACGCCCTTAATTCCGGCAGAAATCATGCGGTTTACAGCATTTCCGCCGCCACCACCGACACCGATTACTTTAATTTGAACGCCGGTATCCAAGACCTCATCTTCGTATTCAAAGCCCATGGAACTTCCTCCTACCTTTTATTTCTCAGCTGAAACTGTTTGTTGAAAAGGATTTTTCTAATAATTTAGTATATTACATTATACCTTTTCTATTCTATCATGTCAACCCTATGATTTCAACAGTATTTTATAAAATTTTTTGGTGTTTTTTAACGATTTTGTGAAGTCGTTGTCGTTTGCGAGGGTTTTGTCGAAGACCCGGCGCCATTTGATGTCGTTGTCGACGTGTTGTCTTCCTCTTCTTGCTTTTTGTCTTCCTCTTCTTTTTCTAACAACGACGACGGCGTGAAAATAACCGTCGGTGCTTCCACCGTACTATCGGAATATAAACTGACATTCAACAGACCGGTTACAGTTTCTCCGTGGCGTGCAAGCACTTTCGGTAGCGTGCTTGCTACCACCGCCACCTCATAACTCAAGTTGGAATCGTTGCCCATCGCAATGGTGATTTGATTCTTCCAATTTAATCGAATGTCGTTGGGATTGCTCATATCAATGACACCGACACCGTCGATTTTATACTGCTCCAATGCCACACTCAATTGCTTGGCTATCGACAAACTGCGTTCGCTCAGCATAGGATTCCCCGCTTTGTCGAAAACCACTTCGGCGCCCTTCAAGTAAACCTTCCTCAGCGGTCGCTCACTGCACAACGGCATAGAAATAATGCCTTTCCCATTATGGTCAACCACCAGCCAAGCACCGCCTTCGGTGTAAACGGCACCCAATTCGGGAACCTCTTTAATTCGCAAAGTCACTTCACGGCGAAGATTGACACTCACATCAGCAGCTTCCACATACGAAAAAGCTTTTCGCAATCGCTTGGAAACTTGTCCCTTGCTCACCGAAAAAACACTTTGTCCCTCGGCAAGTCCGCTGACACCTAACAGAGCCTCTGTGTCGTATCGGGTATTCCCCTCTACCGTAATACGGGTAATTCCCAACATGTTTTTCTTCTTTTCTTCTGTTTCGGCATCGTTACCAAATGCCGCCGGGAACAGAACGATTATCAGTACCAACAACAAAACATTCAATATCGAAAGCACGGCAAACAGCCGGAAGCGTATTTTTTTCTGCTTCTGGCTGTTTTTACGACGTGTCTTTTTTGGTGACCGTTGCTTCATACCCACTCCTGCTTTTGGCGTGTTATCGTTCTTGTAGCGGTGTATACTCTTTTGCTTTGCTAAACGGCTTGTACGCCGGACGGATAATCCGCCCTCCTGTCAGCATTTCCTCGATACGGTGAGCGCACCATCCGCTGATTCGCGCCACCGCAAACAACGGGGTAAACAATTCTTCCGGAATACTGAGCGAACGGTATACCAAACCGGAATACATGTCAACGTTTGCACAAACCGCTTTGTCAATACCGCGTACCTTTGCCATCAACTCCGGCGTTAATTTTTCCACGGTTTCCAACAAGTGGAACTCTTCTCCGTAACCGCGATCGTACGCCATGCGTTTTGCCTCTTGTTTCAACAAAACCGCACGCGGGTCGGACAAGGTATACACCGCATGGCCCATACCGTAAATAAGACCCGAACCGTCGTTCGCTTCACGCTTCAAAATTTTGGTCAGATACGCAGCAACCTCGTCCTCGTCATCCCAATTACTGACGTGCGCCTTGATATCTTCCAACATCTCTATAACTTTCATGTTCGCGCCACCGTGACGCGGACCCTTCAATGAACCGATTGCCGCGGCAATTGCCGAATACGTATCCGTACCCGAAGATGCCAACACGCGCGTAGCAAAAGCAGAGTTGTTACCGCCGCCGTGTTCAGCATGCAACATCAAACATAAGTCCAACAACTTGGCTTCCTCGTCGGTGTATTTACCACCGGAACGAATGGTACGAAGCACCGTTTCCGAAGTTGAAAGACCCGGCAACAACGGACGAATCGACATGGTTTTGTTGTCGTAATGACGACGTTTTACTTGATAAGCATATCCCAAAATCGTCGGCAACATGGCAATCAACTCGATGCATTGACGCAACATGTTTTCCAAATCGGTCGCTTCCGGATTGTCATCGTAAGAATACAGTGCGAGCACCGACCGCGACAACTTATTCATGATATTCGGCGAAGGTGCTTTAATAATCATATCCTCGGCAAAATACCCCGGCAGTTCCCGATTTTCCGCTAACAACTTGCTGAAATCCGCCAATTGCTCTGCCGTAGGTAACACACCGAACAACAACAAAAACACGACCTCTTCAAACCCAAAACGGCCTTGTCCGTGGCTGCCCGCTACCAAATCTTCAATATTATATCCGCGATATGTAAGCGCACCCTTGTCGGGACATTTTTCGCCCTCGGACAACACGTAGCCGTGTACGTTACAAATGCGCGTTATTCCCGCCACTACACCGGTGCCGTCTGCGTTACGCAACCCGCGTTTTATATCACCACCGGCATATTTTTCTACCGAAACGTAGTTATTTTCTCTAACGTGTTCGCATAAACTTTTAAAAATTTCCTTTTTCTCTGAAAACATGACTTTGCCCCTTTTCGATAGTACTATTCATTATACTTTATCTGTTGCGGTCTTGTCAACACCCCAAATCGTCAAAATTCCAAAAAACGCAATTTTATCATCTCAAAATTGCATATTTTACCAAAAGTTTCCGCATTCTCTGCTTTTTTTGCAGTTTTGTTTTCCTTTTTTATCATTTTTTTGCAAGAGGTGGCTTTTATGAAAACCTATACCTTACTTTCCTTGTTGTGCTATTTCTTATTGTCAGTTCTCCCACTTCCGCTACTAAAAACACCAGTGGCGGCCAAGCCTCCCGAAGAAAAAATCGAGACAAGCACAAGCACCGAAAAAGCCGAGGAAAAGGAACCCGTATCGGAGATGTTTAAAGTGTTGGACACCGGCGGCAACGCTTTGTATTCTTTTACACAACGTGATTTTTTGATTTACACGGTTGCCGCCGAAATGCCCGCATCCTATCCTACCGAAGCGTTAAAAGCGCAAGCGGTTGCTTCTTACACGTATTTCACCTATGAAAAACAAAAAAACACCGGTAACAGTGCTTTGCAAGGGGCAGATTTTTCCTCTGTCCCCAACTCATTCCCCACCACCTACTCGCCCGAAGGACTAAAAAAACTATGGGGCGAACAATACGACACCTATCTTCAAAAAATCGCCGCGGCTGTCGATACCGTTTTGGGAGAACGGCTACTATATAACAACCAACCGATTTTTGCCGCCTATCACAGTTGTAATTGGGGACGGACCGAAAGTTCAGCCGTCGTGTGGGGCACCGATTTCCCCTATCTACAATCGGTAGCCAGCGGCGGCGATTCCCTGTCACCGCGTGCTACGGCTTCCGTTACCGTACCCGACAACCAATTTGCCGCCGCCTTCCCAAAACTTTCCCTTGCCGACAATGCTGACACTTGGATTGCCGGCACACCGACGCTTTCTCCTGCCGGCTCGGTTGTCAGCCTATCTATCGGCGGCACCGCCGTTTCCGGCAAAGCAATACGCGAAGCCTTTTCGCTGCCATCAACCTGCTTTACCGTGTCGCATACAAAAGACGGTTTTGTGTTTTCCGTCAAAGGTTACGGTCACGGTGTCGGTATGAGTCAATTCGGTGCCAAGGTCATGGCAGAACAAGGACTTTCTTACAAGGAAATTTTGCACCACTATTATACCGGTGTCACACTTGCTTAGAGCGTACCTTTAACAGTAGTTTTTCTATCCAACCTTTTTTGAATTTCAGTGAAACATATCCAACCAGAGAAATCACCAGTGCTCCAAACGCATCCACCATCAAATCCTCCATGGTATCCGCAACCGCCGACCGACCGAGCAATGGCGTTCCGTCGCTAAGCGAATGTTTTTGCATGTTCATTTGCAAAACACCGTCGGCTACAAACTCGTAGATTTCCCACACCACATCTACTGCCATCGCAAAAGAAAAGGCAAAAATCGCAACAAACACCGGACTGAGTGTCACGGGAACGCGGTCACTTTTGTTCAAAAGACTTAATACCGAAAACCCTAATGCACCCAAAGCCACACCGCTGAAGGTGTGTAAAATGGTATCCCACCGCGGAATTAAATAATAAAAACCGCGTACCTCGCCCAAATAAATGGCACAGTACAAAAAAACAACATATAAAATCATCATACCCGACGGGATTTCCAAACCCCATTTGCGGTTTAACCATTTCGGCAGCAGCATCGCCGCAATACCGAGCAAACATTGCAACAACATCAACACATAGTCACTTTTAAGGCGTATATATCCTTCGGTCGGTATCGACGGTGCTTTCCACATAGAAATACCAACCACCACCGCCGACGATACCATTGTGACAAACACGACGATGGAAATAACCGTTTGCCACGGTATCTTTCTTTTTTCTTTCACAAAGCCTGCCTCCCATCCATACTATTATATAAGTATACACCACAAAAAACCCCGTTCAACGGCAAAATTGTAAATTTTTACACATCGGCATGCTGTCCCCCCGAAAATTACAACAATAGCAAAATCGGGCATTCGAAGAATTTCGGATGCCCGATTTTTTGTTTGTAAAAAACCGCGCCTCAACAGGCATCTGTTGGGGCGCGGTTCCTTTGTTTTAGTTACCTTTATTCGTTGTAGAGCGCTTGCAATTTGAGCAAGTGGTCATAACGTTTCATCGCGGTTTGTTCGGCTTCCGTGAACAATGCTTCAGCGCGTTCGGGGAAGGAACGAGTCAGCGAGGAATAACGAGCTTCGTTCATGATAAAGTCACGATAGCTGGTGGTCGGTGCCTTGCTGTCGATAACGAATTTCTTGTCAGCCGCAGGATTGAAGCGGAACATATTCCAATAGCCGCAATCCACAGCCTTCTTCATTTCGGCTTGGCAGTTCACCATGCCACCCTTGATGCTGTGCATCTCGCAGGGAGCGTAACCGATAATGAGCGACGGACCCGGATAGGCTTCGGCTTCGGCAATCGCTTTCACCGTTTGGTTCATATCGGCACCCATGGCGATTTGAGCAACATACACATAACCGTAGGACATGGCAATTTCGGCTAAGCTCTTCTTCTCAATGGCTTTACCGGCAGCGGCAAATTGTGCCACTTGACCGATTTGAGATGCCTTGGAAGCTTGACCACCGGTGTTGGAGTACACTTCGGTATCGAATACCATGATGTTAACATCTTCACCGGAAGCCAACACGTGGTCCACACCACCAAAGCCGATGTCGTATGCCCAACCGTCACCACCGAAAATCCACACAGATTTCTTAGAGAGGTATTCTCTGTGTTCGTACACGTCTTTTGCCAAATCGCACACGTCGGCGATTTTTTCTATTTCGGCAACCAGCGCTTTCGTAGCAGCGGTGTTCTTAGCACCGTCGTTAACAGTGTTCAAATATTCTTCCGCAACGGCTTTGAATTCAGCCGAAGCTTTGTCGGAAGCGGCCATTTCTTGCACTTCGTCAATCAAACGATTGCGAACGGCTTTTTGACCCAAATACATACCGAAGCCATGTTCAGCGTTGTCTTCAAACAAGGAGTTTGCCCAAGCCGGACCGTGACCGTCTTTGTTAACGGTGTACGGCGAGGTAGCGGCAGGACCGCCCCAGATGGACGAACAACCGGTAGCATTGGAGATATACATTCTATCACCGAACAATTGCGTAATCAAACGAGCGTACGCGGTTTCGGCACAGCCGGCGCAGGAACCGGAGAATTCTAACAAGGGTTGTTTGTATTGGCTGCTGATAACGGTGTTACCTTGTACTTCCGGTTTCTCGGAAACCTTTTCAACACAGTAATCAAATACTGCTTGTTGGTCTTCTTGCGATTCGCGAGAAACCATGGTCAAGGAATTGGTCGGGCAAACGCCAACGCAAACGCCGCAACCCATACAATCCATCGGCGAAACTGCCAAGGTGTAAGTGTAGTTGGTTTTAATCACCGGTTTCGGTGCTTTTCTCATGTTTGCGGGAGCAGCCGCCACTTCTTCCTCACTCAAAGCGAAGGGTCGAATGGTCGCATGCGGGCAAACAAAAGCACACTTGTTACATTTGGCACAGGTGTCTTCGTTCCACTCGGGAACCATCACGGCAACGCCGCGTTTTTCGTAAGCGGAAGCGCCTTGTTCAAACGTACCGTCGGCATGGTCCACAAATGCGGAAACCGGCAACGCGTCACCGTTCATCTTGCCCACAGGTTCCATGATGCTGTCTACCATCTTCACCAGCTTGGCAGGACCGTTTTTGGCAGGAGCTTCAGCATCGTCTTTTGCTTTTGCCCAAGCGGCAGGAACGTCAATTTTCACAAACGCAGTAGCGCCGGCATCAATCGCCTTGTGATTCATTTCCACAATGTCCATACCCTTTTTAGAGTAGGATTTGGTGGCGGCATCTTTCATGTGTTGGATAGCTTCTTCTTGCGGCATTACCTTTGCCAAGGTGAAGAAAGCGGATTGCAAAATGGTGTTGGTACGTTTGCCCATACCGATTTGCATTGCCAAGTCAATCGCATTGACGGTATACAACTGAATATTGTTTTTGGCAATGTAACGTTTGGCTTCTGCCGGCAAATGGCGTTCTAATTCCTCGGCAGACCATTGGCAGTTAATCATAAACACACCGCCGGGTTTCACGTCGTTGACCATTTTGTAGCCTTTAACCACATAAGAGGGGTTATGGCAAGCCACGAAGTCGGCTTTGTTGATGTAATACGGACTCTTAATCGGTTGGTCACCGAAACGCAAGTGCGAAATGGTGATACCGCCGGTTTTCTTAGAGTCGTATTGGAAATATGCTTGCACATATTTGTCGGTGTGGTCACCGATGATTTTGATGGAGTTTTTGTTAGCGCCAACGGTACCGTCACCACCCAAGCCCCAGAATTTGCATTCGATGGTGCCTTCGGCAGCGGTGTTGGGAGCTTCTTTTTCCGGCAACGACAAGTTGGTTACGTCGTCGACGATGCCCAGGGTGAACTGTGCTTTCGGGCATTTTTTCTTCATTTCGCTGTACACGGCAAAAATGCTGGAAGGAGGAGTGTCCTTCGAACCCAAACCGTAACGGCCGCCGATAACTTTCACTTTGGAGCGACCTTGTGCTGCCAAAGCGGCAACAACGTCCAAGTAAAGCGGTTCGCCCAAAGCGCCGGGCTCTTTGGTTCTGTCGAGAACAGCGATGGTTTTCGCAGTGGCAGGAATGGCTGCAGCAAAACGTTCTGCCGAGAACGGACGATACAAACGCACTTTTACCAAACCAACTTTTTCGCCGGCGGCAGTCAGGTAGTCGATAACTTCTTCGGCAACGTCGCAGATGGAGCCCATCGCCACAATGACACGGTCAGCATCCGGAGCGCCGTAGTAGTTGAAGAGTTGATAATCGGTACCCAACTTCTCGTTAACTTTGCCCATGTATTCTTCTACGATACCGGGAACGGCATCGTAATAAGCGTTGCAGGCTTCACGGTGTTGGAAGAAGATATCGCCGTTTTCGTGCGAACCACGCATTACCGGATGTTCCGGATTGAGCGCACGTTTGCGGAACGCTTTAACAGCGTCCATGTCGCACATTTCAGCCAAATCCTCGTAATCCCACACTTGGATTTTTTGAATTTCATGAGAAGTACGGAAACCGTCAAAGAAGTTGATGAACGGCACACGGCTCTTAATGGTTGCCAAGTGAGCCACGGCACCCAAATCCATAACTTCCTGCGGATTGGTTTCTGCCAACATAGCAAAACCGGTTTGACGGCAGGCATACACGTCGGAATGGTCACCGAAAATGTTCAATGCATGCGAAGCCACGCAACGGGCCGACACATGGAACACCGACGGCAACAATTCACCGGCGATTTTATACATGTTCGGAATCATGAGCAACAAGCCCTGCGAAGCGGTATAGGTGGTCGTGAGAGCACCGGCTGCTAACGAGCCGTGCACCGTACCGGCTGCACCGGCTTCGGATTGCATTTCCGACACCTTTACGGTTGTACCGAAAATGTTCTTTTGTCCGGCGGCTGCCCATTGGTCAACATAGTCCGCCATCGGACTGGACGGGGTGATGGGGTAAATACCCGCCACTTCCGTGAACGCATACGATACATGCGCCGCGGCATTGTTACCGTCCATAGTTTTAAACTTTCTTGCCATAGAATATGTCCTCCCTTTTAGGATAATTTAACAGTGTGATGGTAGCGCATTATTATTTATAATATCACGCATCATGATTTTTGTCATCTGTAAAAATCTGCATTGAAAATATAACAAACTTTAATTTTTTGATTTTATCTCATTGTTTTGCACAAAGCGGTTATCGATTGCCTTGCCGATACGCCGTTGCCGTCATACCGGTTTGTTTTTTGAACAAACGACAAAAAGATTTTGTGTCGGGAAAACCGGTTTTTTGAGCAATTTCCGACACGCTCAGCGTGGTATCCTGTAACAAATACCTCGCTTTTTCCAAACGAGTTTCGTTCAATAACGCATGAAAACTTTTCCCGTATACTTTTTTAAAAATGCGGCAAAAACTGCTCACGCTGTATCCGGTTTTTTCCGCCGCATCACTCACCGTAATGTCGGTATAATAATAATTACGGAGAAGCTCTTCCGCCGCTGTAATCTGCAAATATGCTTGTTTGTGCGGCGACAGATTTTCCGCTATGGGAAACAGCCGCTGCAACTGTGCGGTGATTTTATATAAATCCCCTCGAATTATCAGTTCCGATTCCGGCGCGTTGACACGCAGTTCTTCCACTATTTCATCCAACATGGAAAACAGCAGCTCCGTACGAGCATTTCGCGTACATAGCGGAGGTGCAAACAACAGCTTGGATGTCATCTCATACGCTTCACCCAAAAAAAAAGGACCGATTTCCAAAGATAAAAACAAATTGTCTTCCTTTGATTCAACAATCGTGTGCTGTTTCATGCTTTGAACAAGTACGACTTCTTTTTCGGTAACCGTGTACGGTTGATTTTCCAAAATCAACTCCAATTGTCCCGAAAGAACATAGAAGATTTCCAGTTCTTTATGATAGTGCGGTGTTTGATAATTGCAGCCGGCACAAAGAGCCGCGCGATACGGTTGACCGCCCAAAAGCATCGGTTGATATTGCACGGAACTCCTCCTTTTTGATTTATCAGTATAACAAATTTCCTTGCGAATGTCAACAGTGCTTGATAATTTTTGCGAATTTTTTAGTGAATTCGGTATTTGTTTTGTGCTAAACCCTTTTACTATGGTATTACAATGTTAAAAATAGAAGACTACCCATGAATTTCCCGTTTCCGAAAGAGCTTCGTATTCAAAAAATCCGTGTGTAACCAATTTCGGTACACACGGATTTTTTTCGTTCATGTTATTTCCTTTGCGCCATAAAAAAGGTTCCGAAAAAGACAGTAGCACTGACCAACACAATCATCGGACCGGTTGCCACCGCATTGAGGTAAGAAAGCACCAATCCCAACAAACCCGAAAACAAAGAGAAAACCAAGGTCAGCATCACATAACTGCGTAAACTTCGTGCGACATTCCGTGCCGCCGCCGCCGGCAAAATCAACATCGCGTTAATCAACAGCAAACCAACCCAACGCACCGCCAACATCACCACCAACGCCATGACGACGACAAACAGATTGTCCAACCATACGGTTGGCAAGCCGTGACTTCTTGCCAATGAAGGGTTCAGCGACACCGCAAAAAAGCCATTAAAACAAAACACCCAAACCAGAAAAACAATGACTAAAGTCCCGGCCAGCACCCAAAGCTGTGGCACCGTAATGGACAGTACATCACCAATCAACAAGCTTTGATAACCCGAAAAACGGCTGTGACGAGAAAGCAGTACTAATCCCAAAGCTACCCCACAAGAGGAAAAAACGCCGATGACCGTATCGGTGGAGGAAAGTTTTGAACAGCGAATGGCGTTCATCAACAACGCAAACAACACCGCAAAGAGCAACATTATCGGTTGAGGTTCTGCCAAACCAAACAGCATCCCCACCGCCGCACCGGTCAATGCCGAATGCCCTAACGCATCGGAGAAAAAGGACATGCCGTTGTTAACCACCAATGTTCCAAGTAACGAAAACAGCGGCATCATGAGCAACACGCCCCATAAAGCACGCCGCATAAAATCATAGGTTAGCATATTTTGCAATGCTTCTATCATCGCCGACCCTCCTTTTCACCGAAGGTGTCAACAAAGACCTTGGTAGCAAACACCTCGTCCGGTGTGCCATATGCCTCCACCGTTTTGTCCAGCAGTACAACTCGCTCGGCATGCTCATACACAAACGACAAATCGTGCGACACCAATAAAATTACCATATCCTGTTGCTTTAACTCTTCCAGCAACCGATAAAATTCTTCCAACCCGTTTTGGTCAACGCCGGAAACCGGCTCGTCTAAGACCAACAAATCGGGGTTAGACACCGTTGCCGCCGCCAACAACACCCGTTGCAGTTCCCCGCCGGATAACTTTCCCAAGGGTTGATCAAGCAACGTTTCCGCGTGGAACCGTGCCAGATGGGTTCTGAGCTTTTGTACCGTTTTCTTTCGTTTCGGGAAAAACACAGGATAAACCGAGGTTAAGGACTGCAACACATCTCCGACCGTCGCCGGTGAATGGCGGTCAAGTGCGACCGCTTGCGGCACATACCCGATTTTCGGTTTTTGACCGCTAACCGGTGTGCCGTTGTGTCCGGAAAACGTGACTTGCCCTTCGTGAGGAATTTCTCCCAAAATGGCTTTGAGTAAGGTGCTTTTTCCGGCACCGTTTTTTCCGATAATCGCCGTCAATTGCCCGCAATGGCTGTGCAAATTAACATCGTGCAACAACACCTGACCGTCGGCTTCCACACCGATACCCGTCACCGTTAAACAATGCAGTCCGCAATGGCTCATGACAGCACCTCCTGTAATTGTGTTAGGTTTTTTTCCATGGCCGTCAACCAAACTTCTTCATCCGGCACACCTGCTATCGGTTTCGTAGCGCTGTTCCACAGAATCTTAGCCGCCGTCTCGGCATATCCCAATAAAGATTCGTGTGCTACGGGATATTGGCTGTCGTATAAAAACAACACGGCTTTTCCTCTTACTTGTTCGGCAAGCGTTGCCAACATTGCGGCAGAGGCACCCTGTTCTTCTCCCAAGGGAACCACCCCGACCACCGCCAAACTCAACTCGCTTGCCGGATATGCCACCGAATCATGGAATAAAACCGCGTGGGTAAACGGCAACGCTATCGTCTTCATACGCGTCTCTATCCTCTTAATGCTTTCGATGTATCGTTGGGCATTTTTTTGATATGCCGTGGCGTTAGCGGGCTGCAAGCGACACAACCCCTCGCACAACCGACGAACCTGCTCGGCATATAACGACGGACTAAGCCAAGCGTGTTCGTTGACCGCGTGTTTGTGTTCATGCTCATGCTCATCACATGCCGCTTCTTGTAAAGAAAGACCTTCTGTTGTGTCAACACACGGCAAGTTTGGAAGAGCCGCTAACGCTTGCGATAAAAACCCTTTTGCATCGGCACCGTTCAACAATAACACATCCGCCGCCGACAACCGTGCCATTTCGGCAGGCGACAATTGATAATCGTGCATACATCCTGCCGTTGGCTGTGTTAAGCAAGAAACGGTAACTCCCTCACAATCTCCCACCACTTGCAATGCCGCCGTATACAAAGGGAAAAAACTTGTCATCACCGAAAAATCATCCGTTGCCTCTTTGGGCTGTTGCACACCGATCAGTGCTGTTATTCCGAGAGACGACACCAAAACGCCAATCAACAAAAGAGCAATTGCCCCGTACGGTTTTTTCAAGATGTCGACTCCCCTTTCTGCATGGTTTGAATAAATGGTAAGTCTTTCCCAAACAAATGTCAAGAAAATTCTTGTCAGCGGAGATAAAATAAGGTATACTATGTACAGTGGAGTAGTTTTGAGAAAGGGAGAGTGCTTGATGAACTGGCTATTACCCGACGGCTCTCCCTTTGTGGGGAATGCCGCCGCCAAAGCGTTGTTGTCGTCTCGGTTAGACGCCGGCTCATTTCCGCACGCCATCCTCATTGAGGGTCCGGTCGGCAGCGGCCGTCGTTCGTTGGCGCGGTTATTAGCCGCCGCCGCTTTGTGTTCCGAAGATCAACGCCCTTGTGGGATGTGCTCTGCTTGCCGCAAAGCATTTGGTGGGATTCACCCCGATATTACCGAACTCGGCGGCAACGGCGAGGCACGGTCGTTTCACATTGATGTCATTCGCACCTTACAAGAGGATGCCTACATACTTCCTAACGAGGCATCTCGTCGGGTGTTTTTGTTGTGGGATGTTGAAAACTTGACCGAACAAGCACAAAACGCTTTACTGAAAATTTTGGAAGAGCCGCCGGCACATGTGTTGTTCATTCTCACCTGTGAACAGCGCTCTTTGCTGTTAGATACCGTCCTCTCTCGCGTATTTACCGTTTCCCTCAGCGGTGTTTCAACCGAAGAAGCACTCGCGGTGTTACAAAGCCGCCTACCGGAAAAATCGCCGAACGAACTGTCTCGAGCAGTGGTATTATGGGGCGGTATCATCGGGCAAGCCTTGCGGGGCATGGAAGACGGCTCCTATCAAGAAATCGTTGATATTCTTCCCACCATCACCGCCGGCATCACCGCACCGACCGAACTGTCTTTATTGTTGGCCACCGCACCGCTTGAAAAAAGGAAGGAAGCGGTTCCTGCCGTCTTGAGTGGATTGCAGCTTATCTTCCGCGATGCGTTGCTTGCCAAAAGCGGAAGCACGGTATTTTTAGGCACCTGCCCTGCCGGCTCAAGGGCTTTAGCACAAGCTCTTACCCGCCCGCGGCTTCTCGCGTTGCTTTCGGTGATAGAGGACTTGCAACAAGCGCGGTTGCGCAACATGAATCACACGCTGTTTATCACGCTTTTGTGTGCTCGCTTGCGGCGAGCCGCCGGGCGATAACTTTACGTTTTTTGACCAAATGAAAGGTGGAATTCTTATGACCGATGTTATCGGGATTCGTTTTAAAAACATGGGCAAAATGTATTATTTTGCCGCCGCCGGCCACACCTTCAAGAAAGGAGACCACGCTATTGTGGAAACTTCCCGCGGTGTGGAATGCGGGGAGGTGGTAATGGAAAACCGTCGCCTGGATGATACCGCCTTTCCGCAACCTCTCAAACCGGTTATCCGTGTCGCTACACCGGAAGATGTCAAGCACGCCGAAGAATTGGCGGTGCGTGAAAAAAAGGCTTTGGCGTTGTGTGAAGAGCGTGTCGCCGCCCATAAATTGGAAATGAGTCTTATCGGTGCCGAATGCTCGTTTGACAATTCTAAAATTCTGTTTTATTTCACCGCCGAGGGTCGTGTTGACTTCCGCAATCTGGTTAAAGACCTCGCAGGATTGTTTCATGCACGCATTGAGTTGCGTCAGGTCGGTGTTCGTGACGAAGCCAAAATGCTCGGCGGTTTAGGAATTTGCGGTCGTCCGCTTTGCTGTGCACAATTCCTATCAGATTTTCAACCGGTTTCCATCAAAATGGCAAAAGAACAAGGCTTATCTCTTAATCCCACTAAAATTTCCGGTTCCTGCGGACGGCTGATGTGTTGCCTGAAATACGAACAAGATGTCTATTCCTCGCTGTTAAAGGTTACACCAAAGCAAGGCGCATTGGTCAACACACCCGAAGGCCGCGGAACCGTAACAGAAGTCGCTTTACTTTCCGGCACATTGAAGGTGCGTTTAGAAAAATCGCCGGATTCTCCGCCGACAACCTTTTCGCGCGACGATGTCAAAACCATCAAGGACGGTCATACTAAAATAGAAAAAGCCGAGCTCGATGAGCTTGCCGGCTTGGAGTAACGCTATGGAATTTTGGATTGGTATTGTTTTGTTTGTCATTGTTCTGGTACTGCAAATCTTGTTGCTGACCCGTAAACCGCAGGCCGACACACGGTTGGAAGAAACCGAGCGCCGTTTACGGGAAGAATTGCGCAGTACACGACAAGAACTCAACGACTCATTAAAAGAAATGAACCGCATCATTACCGAAGGTCAAAAAGAAACTTTAAAGGTTTCCGGTGAATATCAGGAAAAATTAAACACTTCTCTCACCACCACGGTACGAGCTTTGCAAGAAAGCAATGAAAAAAAACTGGACCAAATGCGAGCCACCGTCGACGAAAAACTGCAAAGCACCTTGGAAAAACGCTTGGATTCCAGTTTTAAGACGGTAGGAGAACAATTGCAAAGCGTATATAAATCGCTCGGAGAAATGCGCGAACTTGCCGGCGGTGTCAGCGAATTACAGCGCGTTCTTACCAATGTCAAAGCACGCGGTACTTGGGCCGAGGTCCAGCTCGGCAACATCTTAGAGCAAACTCTCACCGCCGAACAATACAGCCAAAACGTTTCGGTTCGTAACAACCGAGAGTTGGTGGAATATGCCGTTAAAATCCCCTCTCGCGATGAAGACGGCACCTTCGTTTGGCTTCCCATTGACTCCAAATTTCCGCAAGAAGACTATGTGCGGTTATGTGATGCGGCAGAGCGTGCCGACAAAGAGGCTGCCGAAGCAGCGGCAAAAGCACTGGAACGCACCCTACGCAACGAAGCCAAAACCATTGCCGACTTGTATATTGAGGTGCCGAAAACTACCGATTTTGCCATTCTCTTTTTACCCACCGAAGGGTTGTATGCCGAAGTGTTGCGTCGTCCCGGATTGATGGAGGATTTGCAAAACAAATACCGCGTCATGGTTTGCGGCCCTACCACGATTACCGCCTTCCTCAACACCCTGCGTATTGGTTTCCGTACCATCGCATTAGATAAACGTGCCGCCGAAGTGTGGAAAGTACTGGGTGCTGCCAAAACGCAATACGATACGTTTGAAGGCTTGCTCGAAAAAGCCAAAAAGAAAATTGACGAAGCCGGCAACGCTTTGGATACCGCTCAACACCGCAACGACATGATACTGAAAAAACTTCGTCGTGTGGAAGCTGTGGAAGGCTCACAAGCCGACTCGTTACTTGCTTTGCCCGATGACTGATTAAATAACTCAACTGGTTTTTATGCGTAAAAACGCCGAATTGCTTGGCAATTCGGCGTTTTTTGTTATGTACTTATCAAACGGTTTTTCTAATCGATTTTAACAGCGGCACTAGCAGGACTGCAAACACCACGGTTGTCACGGTGCTGACCACAATTCGAATCGACAATGCACCAAATACCACGGCCGGTGAATAGTACCCGTAAATCACGCTGTCCAAATAAATCACGACGGTGTTGCAAGCCGTCACCAACAATGAAGACAGCACCGTGTTCGCACATAGCGGCCAAAAGGTTTCTCGCCGACCGAACGCACGGTACAACAGTCCCACCGAAAGGCCTCGAACGGCGGCCGGTAAAATCCAAAAAATTGTTGTCGGGGTTAGCCCGTAGGTGACCAGCTGTGTCAGCAGTTCGCTAACCGCCCCAACCACCATGCCGGAAACCGGACCGAATAAAATAGCCGCAACTATGGTAGGCAAACTGTTTAACGGAATCTTCATCGTTCCGCCTGTGGCGGTGGAAAGGTAGGTAGACAGCACATCCAGCAAAAAGCATAATGCTATCATCGCTGCCTGCACACATAATCCGATTGTTTTGTTCTTAAATGGTTGTTTTGACATAAAATCTCCTCCTTGTGGGCATTGCCCTTTTCCCTTTTTGTCGGCATACCAAGGAGAAGTCTCGTTGATTATGTCACGACAGCGGGATGCGACCGATGAACCGCAAGAATCTTCTTTTCGTCCATGGAGCAACTCCCCGTCTCCACAGCACTTAACGCACATCGGTCTACTCTGTTTTTCATTAGTCTCGCAAGCCTTTATTCCCGAAATATCGTGCGTATTTCTTAAAATATCCGGCTTGGTTTTTTTGGAAATATACCCACCGACGGAAATTGCGGTCTTTTTTGTAATACAGCGACCGACAAAGTTTCCGTTTGCGCAACAACTGCCGCGCTTTTTTCTTTAACTCCTCGTCTTCGACGTATTCAAAAATCAGTTGTTTCGGAATCAACGTCCACAAGGTTTCGCCGTTGGCAATGGTACATTCGGCAGGTTTATCCAGCAGCACATCTTCTACCAAATACTGTGCCAGATTATATCCTTCGGCGGTAACAAAAAAACTGCTTCGCCCTTGCCGCGGATTCATTTCAAAAATCTTATATTGTCCGTCACGGCTATCAAACTTGAAATCAAAGTTGGAAAATCCAATGTATCCGATATCCTCCAAAAACGCTTTCATTTGCCGTGCCAACTGACGGTCCTCCACCGGGATAATCGCCGCATAACTGCCGATTCCCTCGGGAGAATGTTCTTCCAACAATGCCTGACCCAACGCAATTAACCGCACTTTTTTGTCTTTGTCACTGTAACAGTTCATCACGCGCATGTGACTGTCGTCACCGGGAATATATTCCTGCACAATCAAGTGGTCTTGATACGAAGAACCGTAAATTGCCGCGGTAATCGCATCAAATTCGCTTTTATCTTCGGCGATAAACACCTTTTTCTTGTGCGGGAAACGGCAGTTCCAATAAGCCACGCTGTTAGACGGTTTGATAACCACCGGAAACGCAAACGGGATTTCTGCCGTTTGATAACTGTTCACCGTCACGGTCATGGTTTTCGGATAGGCAAACCCGTATTTTTCGCAAAGTCCGTAAAAGGATTCTTTCGTTTCCAGTTGCATGAGCAACTGCTCGTCAATACACGCAAAACGATACCGGTCACGCAATGCATCTTGGTTGCGTACCAACAATTTCATATAATTGTCGCCACACGGCACCAATAACAGCGGCGTATCGGAAGGATACCGTTCGGCAAAACGAAGCAACGTTTCGCAAAAAACATCGTCTTCTTCCAAGCGCGATTCCACCACGTCTACCGACACGATACGGCTGTTGGATGTTGCCCCAAGCCTTCCTTTGCCGATAGCCACCGACGTGATCCCGTAAGCTTCGTGAAACGAACGCGCCATACCGTACACGTTCACGTCACTACCCAGTAACACCGGAACAAACGGTTGCATACAAACACCTTCTTATCGCAAAATTACGAATTAATCGAATAGTTCGGTGCCTCTTTGGTAACCGAAATGTCGTGCGGATGGCTTTCTTTAAGGCCGGCACCGGTAATGCGGACAAATTGTCCTTTTTCTTGTAATTCTGCCAATGTATGACAACCACAGTAACCCATACCCGAACGCAAACCGCCCATCAACTGATACACGGTGTCGGCAAGCGGCCCCTTGTACGGCACACGACCTTCCACGCCTTCGGGAACGAGTTTCTTGTTGTCTTCTTGGAAATAGCGGTCTTTGCTGCCTTTGGCCATAGCGCCCAAGCTACCCATACCGCGATACACTTTAAACTGACGACCTTGATACAACTCGGTTTCACCGGGCGATTCTTCACAACCAGCCACCAAGGAACCAACCATCATCACGCTCGCACCGGCGGCAATGGCTTTCACCAAGTCACCGGAATATTGCAAGCCGCCGTCAGCGATTACGGGAATACCGTACCGTGCTGCCATGCAGGCCGCATCGTACACAGCGGTAATTTGCGGAACACCGATACCCGCCACCACACGCGTGGTGCAAATCGAGCCGGGGCCGATACCCACTTTAATCGCGTCGGCGCCCGCTTCAATCAACGCTTGTGCCGCTTCTGCCGTGGCAATGTTGCCGGCAATCAACGGGGTGTTCGGGAATGCCGCTTTTACTTTTTGGATGCAATTGAGAATGTTTTGGCTATGTCCGTGTGCCGAGTCTAAAACCAGCACGTCAACTTGCGATTTTACCAATTCGGCGGCACGCTCTAACACGTCAGCGGTGGTACCGATGGCGGCGGCACACAACAAACGACCGGACGAATCACGGGCCGAGTTGGGATATTTGACCGCCTTTTCGATATCTTTGATGGTAACTAATCCTTTTAATATTCCGTTGTCGTCAACAATCGGCAATTTCTCAATGCGGTGACGGCGCAAAATTTCTTGCGCTTGTTCCATGGTCGTGCCCACGGGTGCGGTAACCAAGTTTTCCTTGGTCATTACTTCTTCAATGCGTTGCGAAAAATCCGTCAAGAAGCGCATATCGCGGTTGGTGAGAATACCTACCAATTTTCCGTCGCGGCAAATCGGCACACCGGAAATGCGGTATTTACCCATCAACGCATTGGCATCTTCTACTAAATGGTCGGGTGACAAGAAAAACGGATTAACAATGACGCCGTTTTCCGAACGTTTCACACAATCCACTTGGTCGGCTTGTGCCTCAATCGACATGTTTTTGTGAATAACACCGATACCGCCCTCACGAGCAATGGCAATAGCCATACGGTTTTCGGTTACCGTGTCCATAGCGGCTGTCATCAGCGGCGTGTTCAGCGAAATAGTTTTGGTGAGTTGTGTTTTAAGACTCACATCTTTGGGAAGCACGTCTGATTTGGCGGGAATCAACAACACGTCATCAAACGTCAAACCTTCTTTTAAGAATTTTTCTCCTACATTGGGATTTACCATACTGCATTCTCCTTTTCTATTCGTCGTCACCCAATTTAAGTACTGCCATAAATGCTTCCTGCGGAACTTCCACACTGCCGAGTTGCCGCATTCGCTTTTTACCTTCTTTTTGTTTCTCCAACAATTTCTTCTTACGCGTGATGTCACCGCCGTAGCATTTTGCCAATACGTCTTTACGCATGGCTCGCACGGTTTCGCGAGCAATCACTTTTCCGCCGATAGCCGCTTGAATCGGGACTTCAAACAACTGCCTTGGAATGTTATCTCGTAGTTTTTCACACAATCGTCTGCCACGTGCATACGCATTTCCTGCAAACACGATAAACGATAACGCGTCCACCACGTCTCCGTTGAGCAAAATATCCAACTTGACGAGTTCGGATTTTTGATATCCTTTGAGTTCATAGTCAAAACTAGCGTATCCCTTGGTACGGGATTTCAGTGCATCAAAGAAATCGTATACGATTTCATTCAGCGGCATTTCGTAATGAATGTCCACGCGTGTTTGATCCAAATATTTCATATCCCGAAAAACACCGCGTCGTTGTTGGCACAATTCCATGATATTGCCCACGTAATCGGTCGGAGCCAAGATGTGCGCATCGGCAATCGGTTCTTCCGCCATGGCGATCGTTCCCGGGTCGGGATAGTTGGTGGGGTTGTCAATGTATCGTACTTCCCCATCGGTACCGGTAATACGATAAATAACACTCGGTGCCGTGGTAATCAAGTCTAAGTTGTACTCACGTTCCAACCGTTCTTGAATAATTTCCATGTGAAGCAAACCTAAAAAACCGCATCGGAATCCAAATCCGAGAGCTACCGACGTTTCCGGTTCAAACGTGAGCGAAGCATCGTTCAGTTGTAGCCGTTCCAACGCTTCCCGCAAATCTTGATAATGCGCTCCGTCTGCCGGGAACACACCGCAAAACACCATCGGGTTTACTTTGCGGTAACCGGGCAACGGTTCGGGGGCGGGGTTTTTCACCGTGGTGACGGTATCACCCACGCGTGCATCGTGAACGGTTTTAATGGATGCTGCAATATAACCGACTTGACCGGAATGCAACGCCTCGCAAGGTTCCAAATTACCGGCACGCATAATGCCGACTTCTACCACGTCAAAGGTTGCGCCGGTTGCCATCATACGAATGGTATCGCCGGTGCGAACCACACCGTCTTTTACGCGAATATATACGATAACACCTTTATAACTGTCGTAGTAACTGTCAAAAATCAACGCTTGTAACGGTGCATCATCGGTTCCGGTCGGCGGAGGAATATGCTTTACAATCGCTTCTAACACTTGTTCAATGTTGATGCCTTGTTTTGCCGAAACCAGCGGCGCATCCGAAGCATCAATGCCGATAATATCCTCAATTTCCGCCCGCACTTCTTCGGGTCGTGCCGAGGGTAAGTCAATCTTGTTAATCACCGGCACAATTTCCAAACCATGCTCCACCGCCAAATAGGTGTTGGCAAGTGTCTGCGCCTCGATTCCTTGCGATGCGTCTACAATCAAAATAGCGCCCTCGCAAGCAGCAAGCGAACGAGATACTTCGTAGTTAAAGTCCACATGTCCCGGCGTGTCAATCAAATTAAACACGTAGGTTTCACCATCATCGGCATCGTAAGACACCGTCACCGCGTGGGCTTTAATCGTAATACCGCGCTCTCGCTCCAAATCCATGCTATCCAGTAACTGTTCTTCCATATCACGCTGTGCGACAGCACGGGTTTTTTCTAAAATACGATCCGAAAGTGTGGTTTTTCCATGGTCGATATGTGCTATGATACAAAAATTTCGGGTATGTTCTCGTAAACCGGCCATGTCTTCACCTCACCTCACACACAAACGACCGTCCGTCTGACCGCATCAACTGTCCGTCCTCATCAAACGATAGGTTCTCGATATCCGAGTGCGTATATTTGCGAATATCACGCAACCGAAACTCGTCCCCTGCTGTGGCAAACGTAATCGCCATGCCGTGTCGCTTGGCACGTCCCGTCCGCCCGATACGGTGAAGATAATATTCGTTTTCTTCGGGAATATCGTAGTTGAAAACAGCCTCAACGTCGTCCACGTCAATACCACGTGCCGCCACGTCGGTGGCTACCAGCACTTCGAATTTTCCTTTACGGAAACCTTCCATCACACGGTTGCGTTGCCCTTGCGGAATATCCCCATGCAAGCAATCTACGGACATTTCGCGCTTTTGCAACTGTTTGGTGAGCCATTGTACCGTGCTTTTTCGGTTACAGAAAATCATCATACGTTGCAAGTCCAACAACTGTTTAAGCGAACAAATCAATGCCGGTCGGTCGGCATCCTCTGCCGGTACAACATATTGTGCAATGTCCGGACGGGCACTCCCTTCGGCTTCTACCGTAATCTCCACCGCATCGCGTTGGTATTCCCAAGCGACGTTCATCACTTCGCGTGACATCGTCGCACTAAACAGCGCCACCTGCGTATCGCCTGGTGTGGCGTTTAAAATTTTTCTCACGTCACGGACAAAGCCCATTTTGAGCCTCTCATCCGCTTCATCCAACACAGCGGTATATACATTACCAAGCCATACGGTACCGCGGTTCATGTGGTCAATCAACCGCCCGGGAGTGGCAACCACCACCGTCGGTTTCTTTTTCAAGGCTGCCAGTTGCCGCCCGATGGGTTGTCCGCCGTACAGCGCAACAATGCGAACTTCCGGCATAAATGCCGCTAATTGTTGCAAATCATCGGTAATCTGTATGCACGACTCCCGTGTCGGGCACACTACGATTGCCTGAATATCCTCACAATCCGGACGGTAGCATTCCAACAGCGGAATACCAAAAGAACAAGTTTTTCCCGTGCCGGTAGGCGCTTTGGCGGTTACATCTCGCCCCTCTAACAGCGGTAAAATCGCACGTTCTTGAATCGGGGTCGGTTCAGAAAAACCCATGGCAGAAAGTGCCCGCATCAATTCCGGACGTAATTCCAATGCTTCAAATCCGTTTTTTTCTGTCATTCCTACCCCTCTTTCTGTGCGTATTTTGTTGTATATTCGTTTTAGTATACCATAAAAACACCGTTTGGGCAAGACCTAAACGCAGATTTTCTTTTAACCTGTATATGCCTCTATTAACTCCGCAAAAGCCTCTTCGCTTTCCCAAGTGATGCCGTTTTTCAATCGATTTTGCTCTTCTTTCGGCAACGAGGAAACTCTCACCTCGTACACCTCTTCCGGAACGGTGTTTTCACCGTCAAACCGCGCCAAATTCCCTTCCCATATTCCTAAATACGGAAGCGGGCTTTTTTCGCTCTGCGCTTTTTGTTCAGGATTGTTTTTCATCGGAATCAAAGTGCTTGTCCATGCCGCAATCCCAACAAGCAACAAACACGCCACCCAAACCGGTGTCCATTGTTTTCGTTTTTGGCTTTTTGTTTCTTGTTGCAAGAAATTCCCCTCCTTTTTAGGTTAGTGTAAACCACCTTGCCTGAAAATATGTAATATTTACAATTTCGATGTTTGACTTTTTGACAGAAGTGTTTATAATATAGGTATGGTATTATTGGGGTTTGCTTGCCCGATGGATTCGCATGAAAAGGAGAAACGGCATGACATTTCAAAAACCGGATTGGCTGGACCGCTTTTTAACACAAAATAAAAAACTTCTTTCGCTTTTGGGAAAGATTTTTATGACTTTACTGCTGGTGTTAGTTATCACCGGCACGATGGTGCTGTGTGCATTGACCGTGTACGTCGCAACCAACTTTGATGGACAAACCAATTTGCCCGATGTGGATTCCATTAACAAAAATCAAACAAGTATTGTTATGACCTTAAATGAAAGCACCGGTCAGTATGAAGAGTTTGAACGCTTAAGCGGCATCAAGCGCGTCTTTGTTTCGCTCAACGACATACCGGTCAACATGCAAAACGCTGTCATTTCTATTGAAGACGAGCGTTTTAACGAACATTTCGGCGTGGATTGGAAGCGTACGGTTTCGGCTTTTGCCAACCTTATTTTGAAGTTCAATGATACCGAATACGGTGGCTCAACCCTCACACAACAGCTCATTAAGGTGATGACCGGAAACGACGACCACTCCATTCAACGAAAAGTGATTGAAATTTTAACGGCGATTGAAATGGAAAAATACTATTCTAAAGAAGAAATATTGCAAGCGTATCTCAACTTAATGCCGCTTAGCAGTAATGTCACTGGTGTCGGCGCCGGTGCCAACTACTTTTTCGGTGTCGAAGCAAAAGACCTCACCTTGGCACAATGTGCCGCATTGGCAAGCATCACGAACAACCCCGTAAAATACGACCCATATCGTCGACCGGAAAACCTCCGTCGTCGTCAACGGTTGGTATTGCGTAAAATGTATGAACTCGGCTCTATTACCGCCGACGAATACCAACAAGCACTCGGTGAAGAATTGCACTTTAAGAGCAGTGCCAAATCGTCAGCCGTATCCGATTGGTATACCGATATGTTAATCGACGATGTCGCCGCGGAGCTGGTGGACACCTACGGTTACACCGATGCCCAAGCCAAGAACATGATTTTCTACGGTGGGTTAACCATTTATTCGTGTGAAAATCCGGCTTTGCAAGCAAAGGTTGAAGCCATTTATGCCGATGACGCTAACTTCCCCGAACAATCTATCACCGACGAAGCAGTACCGCAAGCGGCTATCTATGTCATGGATTATACCGGAAAAACTGTTGCCGTTGTCGGCGGAAGAGGCGAAAAAACTGCCAACCGCATTTTCAATCGCGCCACCGATTCGTTGCGTCAACCGGGTTCTTCTATCAAACCGCTATCTGTTTATTCTCCCGCGGTTCAATTGAATTTAATTCATTTTTCCTCTCAAGTCAAGGATTGCTATATTGTCTTAAAAGACGGAACAAAATGGCCTAAAAACGTCAACCAATCCTCTCCTCGTGACAACGGCATTACCTTAGTGGATTATGCGGTGCAGGCGTCCATGAACACCGTGCCGGCACAGCTCATGCAAACCATCACCCCCAAGCGCTCCTTTGACTTTGTAACCACTTCTCTTAACATTTCTTCGTTAGTTACTTCCAATGAAAAAAATCAAACCGATATTGATTTTGCCCCTATGACCTTGGGCGGCTTAACCGCCGGTGTCTACCCGCGTGAAATGGCGGCGGCTTATCAAATATTCGGTAACGGCGGTTATTATAACGAGCCCTATTCCTTTACAAAAGTAGAACAAAACGGCGAAGTCATTTTGCAAAAAAGCTCTACCGCCGTACAAGTATTAGACGAAAACTCCGCTTATGTCATGAATCGGCTGTTACAACATGTCGTCACCGGTGATCGCGGTGCCACGGCACGCGCTTTACGCAATTCATGGAAAGGCTGGGAAGTGTTTGCCAAAACCGGTACCACACAGCAAAATAACGACGTGTGGTTGGTCGGCGGCACTCCGAAATATGTAGCGGCGAGCTGGTTCGGATATGATAAAAACCAAAAAATCAGCAACCAAAACAAGCCCACGGCACGTAACCTGTGGAACAAAACGATGTTGGCTCTTCACGAAGGGATGGAACCAATGTCTTTTGAAAACAAAGGCACCACCGTGGAAGCCGCTTTTTGTGCCGAAACCGGCCAATTAGCAACCCCCAAATGTCCCAAAACCGGCACCGGCGTTTATAAGCCGGATTTCATGCCGGAGCCGTGTACCAAGCACGGCGACCCTGTCAGCACCACCACCGATTCAACCGGCACCTCTACTATATTCTCTGCTGAAACGACACTTTCGTAAAAATTTTCATTTTTGTGTAAATTTCCCTTGCTTTTTACAAAAAAACATGATATGATTGTTCTCGTTTACAAGACAATTGTTTTTTGGGGGTGGACACTTTGCAAAAACCTCTTTCTTCGGAAGATTGGATTTTGGTGCGCGCTGATGCCCTGCCGGAGGTATACCGCAAAGTGCTTGCCGCACAAACCGCATTGTCAACGGGAGCGTGTTCTTCCGTCAGCGAAGCCGTTCGAGTACACGGTTTGTCCCGCAGCGCCTTTTATAAATACAAGGATGCGGTGGCAGTGTATTTCGGAAAAACGGCTTCTTCTTTTGTTACGATTGAACTGATTTTGCAGGATTGCCCCGGTGTGCTTTCCGGTGTGTTGGCGGCTTTCGCCAAAGTCGGTGCAAACATTATCACGGTCAATCAAAATTCGCCGGTTAACGGCAGCGCGCTTATTTCCATTTGTGCACAAACCAATAACATGTCGGTTTCTTTGGATGTGTTTGCTGATAAACTGGGGCGCGTCCCCGGTGTTCAGCGCATTGCGGCCATGCGTCGAGACGCTTCTGTGTCAGATTAAAAGGCGCAAACCGCAAATAAGACAAAATCGGGTAACGAACGTTATCCCGGGAAAGTGGGAAAAACTATGATTTCAATTGCTGTGTTAGGGCATGGTGTGGTCGGCTCCGGCGTTGCCGAGGTATTGACAATCAACCAAGGCTCCATCACCGAAAAAGTCGGTCAACCCGTCGTCGTAAAACGGATTTTAGATTTACGCAGTTTTCCTCAGCTGCCGTATGCCGATAAATTCACCACCAACTTTGACGACATCGTAAACGATACAGAGATTTCCATCGTGGTGGAAACGATGGGCGGTTTACACCCGGCGTACGATTACGCCAAAGCCGCTTTGTCCGCCGGAAAAAGCGTGGTCACCTCCAACAAAGAACTTGTTGCCGCCAAAGGCGACGAATTGTTGGCGTTAGCACAGGCAAACAATGTAAGCTTTTTGTTTGAAGCCAGCGTCGGCGGTGGTATTCCGATTATCCGCCCGCTTTGGCAATGCTTAGCCGCTAACGAGGTTGAAGGTATCGCTGGTATTCTCAATGGCACTACCAACTTCATGCTTACTCACATGGTGCAAGACGGTATGAGTTTTGAGGATGCCCTCGCTTTGGCACAACAACTCGGTTATGCCGAACGCAACCCTGCCGCCGATGTTGAAGGCATGGATGCGTGCCGCAAAATTTGCATTTTAGCGTCACTCGCTTTTGGAAAGCACGTTTATCCTGACCAAGTACATACCGAAGGTATTACGCACTTAACTGCTGCTGACGTTCGTTGTGCTGAGCAGTTAGGTTGCGTGATTAAACTCATTGGTAAAGCGCGTCGCACCGAAGACGGTGTCTACTGTTTGGTCGCCCCCATGCTGGTGCCCAAAGATTCCATACTTTCCGGTGTGAACGATGTGTTCAACGCGATATTGGTACAAGGCAATGCCGTGGGCGATGTTGTCTTCTACGGCAAAGGCGCCGGCAAACTTCCCACGGCTTCTGCGGTAGTGGCGGATGTTATTGATGCCGCCAAACACCAAGGCGCTCCTCATTGTTTGTCGTGGGAGCCCGCCGCACCGAATCATGTGTTAAACTCGACCGACGAAGCGTTTTCCTTTCTCATTCGGTTCGAAACCACCGAAAGAGAAGCGCTCTCTGCTCGCTTGGTTGAATCGTTCGGCGACATCACTGTGGTCAACTGTTTGGAAAACGAACTGGTTGTTGTCACCTCGCCGCTGTCCGAAAAAGAATTATCCCGTCGTTTATCCGCATTACCGGAAGCTGCGCCGATTTCTTGTTTGCGCATCGCATCTCTGTAATGTTGTACTATTAAGGAGGCTCTTTCCATGTTAATTGTTCAAAAGTTCGGCGGCAGTTCCGTCGCCGATGCCGAGCGCGTATTCCGTGTCGCCAACCGTATTGTTGACACCTATCGCCAAGGCAACGAAGTTGTGGTCGTCGTTTCCGCACAAGGTGACACCACCGACGACTTAATCGACAAAGCCAACGAAATCAACCCCAACGCCAGCAAACGTGAAATGGATATGCTGCTTTCGGCAGGCGAACAAATTTCGATAGCGTTGCTGGCCATGGCAATCGAAAAACTCGGTTGCCCCGTGGTTTCTCTGCTTGGTTGGCAAGCCGGTTTCTTAACCAACTCTACCTATTCTGCCGCACGTATCAAAACGGTCAACAGCGAACGCATCCGTGCTGAATTGGACCGCAAAAAAATTGTCATTGTCGCGGGCTTCCAGGGCATTAACAAATACGACGATATCACCACCCTCGGCCGTGGCGGCTCCGATACCAGTGCCGTGGCAATTGCCGCGTCCATGCGTGCCGACTTGTGCCAAATTTACACCGACGTCGAAGGTGTTTACACCGCCGATCCGCGCAAAATTCCTTCCGCTAAAAAATTGGAAGAAATCACTTACGATGAAATGTTAGAATTGGCCACCTTAGGTGCCCAAGTATTGAATAACCGTTCCGTTGAAATGGCAAAAAAATACAGCATTGAATTGGAAGTGCTGTCCAGCATTGTCCACGCCCCCGGAACAAAAGTAAAGGAGACCGTTAAAATGGAAAAAATGTTAGTCAAAGGCGTTGCAAAAGATTTGGATATTGCCCGTGTGATGATTGTCGGATTGCCGGATGAGCCGGGGGTCGCTTTCAAAGTGTTCTCTCGCGTGGCAAAAGCTCACGTTAACGTGGATTTGATTATTCAATCCGTCGGTCGAGACGGCACCAAGGACATCACCTTTACCGTCAAAAAATCCGATGCACAAAAAACCGTCGATGCGTTGCAAGAATATTGCGACCACCTCGGTGCTAAAAAACTGTACTTCGAAACGGATGTTGCCAAAATTTCGGTTGTCGGCGCCGGTTTGGAAACACACGAGGGCTTTGCTGCTCGTATGTTTGAAGCGTTGTCCGATAAAAACATCAATATCCAAACCATTTCCACCAGCGAAATCAAAGTATCGGTTCTCATCGATGATGCCGATGCCGATGTTGCTACCGCCGCTGTGCACGATGCCTTTTTCGGCGAATAATTTGTCCTATTAAAAAAGCCGCAATGTGCGGCTTTTTCTTTTCTCACACTCAGCAAGGAGGTGACCGTCTTGTCACTTGGCATTTATTTGCATACCCCTTTTTGTGTTTCCAAATGCCCCTACTGTGATTTTTATTCCACCACCACTTTTAGCGAAGACGATTTGGACCGCTATACACAAGCTCTGATTTGTGAAATCCGGCGTTGGGGCAATACGTTGCAACAATCTGCTGACACCTTGTATTTTGGCGGCGGTACACCGTCGTTACTCGGCGGCAATCGTCTCGCTTTATTAATCGAAACGGTTCGTCAATCGTTTTCGTTATCTTCGTCTGCCGAAATCACGTTAGAAGCTAACCCGGCAGACAAACTTGCCGATGTGTTTTCTGCCTTTGCCGCAGCTGGCGGCAACCGCCTTTCTCTCGGCATGCAAACGGCAGACGACACATTGCTTAAACTCTTGGGCCGTCGCCACACCGTAGCGCAAACCGAACGCACCGTTGCCGCCGCTCACAAAGCAGGAATCCATAATCTGTCACTCGACCTCATGTTAGGCATTGCCGGGCAAACCCCCACACATGTTAAACATGCGGTTGAGCGCTGTGCGAATTTGGACGCCACGCACGTTTCGGCCTATTTGCTAAAATTGGAAGACGGCACGCCGTATGCACTCTCCCCTCCCACCGACCTACCCAACGAAGACGAAACCGTATTTCTCTACCACTCCGCCGCCCAAAGCTTGGAATCCTACGGCTTTTTTCAGTATGAAATTTCCAATTTTGCCAAAATAGGGTTTGAAAGCCGCCATAACCTCAAATACTGGAACTCCGAGCCGTATGTCGGCATCGGTCCGGCGGCACATTCGTTTTTAGACGGCAAGCGTTTTTACTATCCTCGTTCATTATCCGCGTTTTTTCGCGGCGAATCTCCGATTGAAGAAAACCCCACCGATACCGCCATTCCCGAAAACTCACCTGAGGAATTTGCAATGTTGCGGTTGCGTTTAACGAATGGCCTGACTGAACAAGATTTTCGGGTACGTTTTGGCTCTGTCATTCCCACGGTTTGGCGCGAACGCGCCGCTGCTTTGCCATCTTCGTTGATTATTGCGGATTCCACCGGCATTCGCCTAACACGGGATGGGTTTTTGGTATCCGATGCAATTTTATCCCGTCTCTTATAAATTTTAAAGGCACCGCTGTGTTAAATAGCGGTGCCTCGTTTTTTATCGGTTGTTGTCGTTAAAGTGTTTTTCTACAAAATTGATAATCGGTCGTAGGCCGGCCAATCCGTGCGGATGATGCCCTACCGTCGTTTTGCAAATGGCTTTAAATCGTTCCACCGTTTTGTGTGTAATAATCCTGTAAGATTTTATCGTTCTCCGAATACATCTCCACTTGAGTACAAGAGAAAAGCACCTAACCAAACGGTTAAGTGCTTTTCTCTTGTGTTGGCGCCTTCTTATCTTCCCGGGCCGCTACCAGCCAAGTATTGTCAGCCGGGGTGAGGCTTCAACTGCCGTGTGAGGGATGAGCAACGCTTGCGACCGCC